>NZ_QAIL01000406.1:0-2621 GCF_003061025.1 Pedobacter sp. HMWF019
TTTATATTATTTTTATAATGTATAGGTTTTACCAACCTTTGTTCTAATCATTAGAACTCAGAATGGATAGACATAAAAGAAGATTACCAGCAGCCTTATGGGCCTTAACCATAAGTGCTTTTGGCATTGGAACAACAGAATTTGTGATTGTTGGCTTACTACCTACGGTAGCAAATGACCTGAAAATCACCCTGCCCTCTGCAGGACTTCTGGTTAGCCTTTACGCGATTGGAGTTGCTGTTGGCGCTCCAATCCTCACAGCCCTAACTAGTGGAATTCCTCGCAAGAGGTTATTAATCACCTTAATGGTGTTGTTTACGATTGGAAACGCACTAGCCTCTATAGCCCCCGGATTTTATACTTTAGTCCTTGCAAGGATAGTTACTGGCTTTGCCCATGGTGTTTTCTTTGCCGTTGGAGCTACAATAGCCGCTTCCCTGGTACCTGCAGAAAAAAGAGCATCTGCAATCGCAATCATGTTTTCCGGACTGACCATTGCTATAGTTACCGGTGTGCCCTTCGGTACATTTATTGGACAGCATTTCGGCTGGAGAGCCACTTTTATTGGTGTCGCCATACTGGGAATTATCGGTTTGATCTCCAGCATAATCCTAATACCTAAAAACCTTAAAAGCGAAAAGGCCATCCCTTTAAACAACCTTATCAAAGTAATCAGCAACAAACATTTAATGCTCGTGTATCTCATGACCATTCTTGGCTATGGAGGAACCTTTGTCGCGTTCACTTACCTTTCTCCAATATTGCAGGAACTTACCCATTTATCAGAATCTATCGTAAACGTTATTCTATTACTTTATGGAATAGCCATTGCATTTGGCAATTTAATTGGTGGAAAAGTTTCCAATAAACGCCCTCACAAAGCGTTATTATGGATGTTTGTTTTGCAAACTTTAGTCTTGATTCTTTTCGCTTTTACCGTTCACTATACCGTAGCGGGAATAATCACCTTGTTTATCATGGGTGCTCTCTCTTTTTCAAATGTTCCCGGATTACAGTTACTTGTTGTACAAACGGCAGAGAAGCATGTACCGGGTGCAGAGGATATCGCTTCAGCTTTTAATATTGCAGCCTTTAATATTGGAATTGCAATCGGCGCATATGCGGGTGGTTTAATTGTTGCATCTCCCCTTGGTCTTGGTGCAACACCAGTAGTTGGAGCTCTATTTGTAGCTATGGCTATTGTTGTTACCATGATCAGTAAAGAACACAGATAAAACATTAGAAAAGCAGGTCTAACCTGCTTTTCTATAATTATCCTGGTACATTTTTAAACTTTTCTTTAAAATGCTCCTGGCTACATGTATCCTTGTTTTAACCGTTCCAAGGGGAATATTCAACTCTTCTGCGATTTCATGGTACTTAAACCCTTCAAAATATCTGATAAAGGGTATATAATATTCCGGCTGTAACTTTTTAAGTGCATACTGAATGTCATCCATTACACACTTGTTCTCTCCCTCATTCAGCGAGGCACTTTTCTTTAATTGTGCAGATGAAATCTCCTCACAAACTGTAAAAATTTCACCGGACCTGGAATTCTTTCGGTAACTGTTAATGAATGTATTTCTTAAAATTGTGAAAAGCCAGCCCTTCATATTGGTTCCTTCCTCATACAAGCCAGAATAACGAATGGCTTTCACCATAGTGTCCTGCACAAGATCCCGGGCATCCTCATCATCTCTGGTAAAGGTTAGTGCAAAAGCATGCAGGCTTCCGCTAAAACTATTTAATTGTTGTGTAAAAAGAGTGGTTGCTTGTTTCATAATGTAGAAGATTTTATGAAAAAACTTATGCAAAACGCATACCAAAAAATAAACACAAACAACTGACTAACAAAACATTAAACAAAAAAATACCCGAAGACATGTTTTGTTGAACACGCTCTAAATGCAAACAGATTATATTTTGTATTCTGGGCGGCCTCTACCCAGCTTTCAGCGTCACTAAGGTCTTTAACATCGTTTCGTTTAATAGGAAAATGTTTTCTATAAACTCGTACAGATAAAGATTGTTTGAATTATTTTTTCTTATGATAAATATATTTTGGCCAGAAACCAGGACAAAAGACAAGAAATTTGTTCGTAACTTTGGAAAAGATTAAAAATTCTTATGGCAGTATTACATAGAAAAGAAGAGAAAATAGAAGTTGTGCTTAGTAAACTTCCTAAAGATTACACAGACCAACAGTTCGTTGAGAAGTTTATACAACTTTATTCCAAAGACTGGGGCAAAATTAAAGCAAACTATATTAAACACTCCCAGGATAAAGAACCGGGAACCATTATAACGATGCCAAAACCTGAAATCTATCTAAAGCAGGTATTAAAGGCATATCTGGAAAATCCAAAACAGGTATAAGCAATTGCTTATACCTGTTTCTTATTGCTACTGTTTATATTCGAAATTTATCATCCAGTGGATGCCGAATTTATCCGTAAACATTCCAAAATAAGATCCCCAAAAAACCTTACCCAGAGGCATAGAAATTTGCCCTCCTGCCGAAAGGCCATTAAACAAATGTTCTGCTTCCTCTTCACTTTCAGCCTGTATTGCAATACTTAAATGATTACCCTGATGGACTGTCCCCATCGAAGCAGGGG
>NZ_QAIL01000406.1:2631-9931 GCF_003061025.1 Pedobacter sp. HMWF019
ATAGGTAAAGCCACATGCATAATTTTTTGATTTTCTCCCTCTCCCGGTTGATAATCTTTTGGGACATCTCCAAAACGCATAACCGTAAGGAATTCCCCGCCAAATACAGATTTGTAGAAATTAAAGACCTCTTCACAATTATCTGTGAAAGTTAAATACGGATTCACTGCTGCCATAATATTCTGTTTTAAAGGTTAATGTCTATTGATTAACACAAAAATACCATATCAAACGCAAGAAACCGGGGGTATTTTAAGACAAAAACAAGGTCGATTGTGACGGTCGTTTACTGGGCACGATTATTTTCTGTTTGTCCTGTTGATTTGTTACTATACGTCATTTTATCCAGTCGTCCAAAAGCATAAGTAAGGGAAAGCCTGTAGTATTTATTATTGTTCTTTCTGGCATATTCTATATAGGTTTGCCCTATCTCATAGTGCCCGGCTGGTTTATCTCTCCGAAAAAGATCGTTAGCCATCAAGTTCAGCCTCAAAGACTTATTAAAAAAGTCTTTCTCTATCCCTATAGCTGTTAAAAGTTGTTCCTTACTGTAATAAAGCCCATCCGACTCCCCACCAGTATATCGAACCAACGTTTGCAGCCTAAAAACCTTTCCAATATTAAATGTATTGCTGGAATATATACTTAATTGAGGCCTCCCCTCCTTCAGTCCGAATAGAGCATCATCTGCTCCGAATTTGTCATAACTTATATTAAAGGTATTTGAGGAGGTCCACCAATTTTTATTCAGGGAAACAGATAATGACAAAAACCACGAATTAAGCTGCTTCAGATTCAAAGGCTTTAATACATAATCATTTTCCGTTTTCCCTCGCAACGCAGCCCAGGTGATCGGATCTTTTCTTTGACTATAGCCCAGCTTAACGCTATAAACTTTAAATGAAGCACCAATTTCAACCGCATTCGTTCTCTCGGGTTGTAAAAATGGATTTCCCTCTATCCTGGTATAGGCATCCTGATAAACACCAGAAGGATTTAATGCCTGGTATCTTGGCCTGCTGATCCTGGAAACATAGGAAGCCCTGATTTCTGATTGCCCTGACACTTTAAATGCGATAAAAGTGGAAGGAAAAAAATCAATATATTGATCTTCCATCTTTTGTAAGGTCTCTCCATCTGTTTCAAGCTGATATTTACTCCATTCAGTTCGCAATCCAATACCATACGTGGTCTTTTTCCCTAACAAGCCATTAAAATTCAAATACGCGGCCGGAATCAATTCCCGGTATTTGAACCAAGCAGATTGACGATCATCAGGCTCGAAATCAATTCCATTTTGAGCGATTAAAAAATCTGTGCCTGATCTGTTTGCTGCATAACCTAATTTCGCCCCAAGCTCAATCTTATTATGCCTATGAAATATCTTTGTATAATCCAATTGAACTGTCAAAAGTCTGATATTATAGCTCGATTTATTGTTCAACGTCCTCAATTGCTCCTGGCCTTCCACTAAATTGTCTTCCTTGATTCCATCATCCGTATTTGATCCATAACCTGCATACTGGCCACCAACAAAGAGCGAAGAGCCAAGGCTATCTATATTTTTACCGTAATTTAAAGTAACCGAATTGTTCCTCACTCTATTATTATTTGCAATATCACTTCTGAACAGTCCATCTATAGAAGTAGAAGTAATTGCATTTTCACTTCTTGTTCTACCTCCCAGATGGTTATAAGCTCCCGTATAGGCCGCCGAGATATAGCTCTTCTCATCCAGATCATATTGTCCGCCTAAATTATAATTGGAAAAATTCCGGTAGTCCCTATCCCAATCGGTCATCAGTACAGAAAGAAAATGGTCAGGCGTATTCAACCTTGACCGGGTGGTATTCAATATCTCCTTACCCTTACCCACTAATAGGCCGTAACTTCCTGTTAAAGAGAGCTTATTTTTCTTATAATTTAAGTCCAGATTGGTATTTCTACTTGGTCCGGTAAAATCTGAGACCGAAAGATACTGTTTCAAAGTCCCTTTGTATCCATCTGCAGTCCGGACAACAGTGATGACATTAATCACAGCCTTACCTTCTGCATCATATTTCGATGAGGGATTAGGGATGATTTCGATACTTCTGATGATAGAAGAAGAAACTGCAGACAGCTGCTCCATTGTAACCCTCCGCCCGTTCAGATAAATAATGGCCTCTCCCTTTCCTAAAACCGAAATACCATCGTCTGTAACAGCAACACCAGGTGATCTGGAGAGAATCTCTATAGCAGAAGTACTGTTAGAAAGAATTGTATTCGCTACGTTCACCTCCACTGTTCCATTTGCTTTGTTTCTAAACAACGGAACTTGCCCAACCACCTCTATACTGTTTAGAACTCTTTGATGGACCGATATCAACAGTTCTCCCACATCCAGCACAGGTCTTGCAGAATTAACCAGCAAAGGGCCATGATATTTTTTCAGGTATTCAACCGAGGAAATCAAAAGTATATAATTCCCATCTGTTACCTCATTCAATTGAAAATGCCCACTGGAATCAGTAAAAACATTTTTAACTATAGAAGAATCATTAGCCAAAAGCAACACCACTGTAGCAAATTCAATCCCCTGCCGGGTTTTCATATCCAAAGCTATTCCCTTAATACGACCAGACTGTGCCTGAGCATGTATCGTCATAGAAAAAATCAGGAAGAAAAGGATCTTAAAATTTTTGTGCATAAATATATATTAGGTTCTTTTTCTCAAAAGTCCCTAACAGATCCCGTTATGAGGTACTGCATTCACAAATCAGGAGTACGAATTTATAAATCTGTACTAACAGCTATATAACCTTCCCTGAACCTTTGCTGATACACAGCAGGCGTAGTTCCCTTGATCTTTTTAAATGCCGCAAAAAAAGTGGATTTAGAATTAAAACCGACATCATAACCAACCGATTCCAGGGTAAGCTGATCATTTGAAGAAATAATTTTACAAGCTTCCTGTATCCTGAATTCATTTACAAAAGTTGTAAAATTCTTGCCCAGGTTATCGTTAAGCAATTGAGACAGCTGATGCCCGGAAATCTGAATCCCCTTAGACAAATCATTCAACTTCAGATCCGGATCTTTATACACTTGTTTCTCCATCATCATTTTATCAAGCCTGACTAATAAGATACTTGCGTCCTGATCATTTACTTTTTTACCAGAATATTTATTTGGCGAAAGACTGAACAGATCATCTGTTTTGTTTCGATATAACAGGATAAAAATGATCAGGTACAATATGAAAGAAAAGACAACTGCACCAATAATATAAGAAGAAAAGGAAACCCTGACCAGCGCAAGAAAATAAAACAAGAAAACAATGATATTTCCAAAAAACACAGTAAACAGCCATGTTTCTGATGTCTTTAACCGCTCCTCTTTACTAAAGAGTTTTTTTAACCTTCCTTTAAGCAGTATACCTGTAGCCACCAGAAATACAAACCATTGAACATAAATGGCATTTGCAAAATAAGCATTCCAAAGATCCGGTCGACTTTCATAGGGAAACATGGCTCCAACAATAAGTACAAAGGCAATTAAGCCTACAAAGCACCACTTCCATGACTTTGGAACAATTTGGGCCTGAACCAAGGAGGATTTGATAAAGAAATATAAACACGGGCCTATAAAAAAGCAGGCAGATAGACCGATTTGCAAATAAATTTTAGGCAGATGACCATCGAAATAAAAAAGAACCGACTTACCAATCCTGATACTCAGCGCAAATAACAAAGCACCAAGGAAGTAATTGGCCAGGTATTTTTTCCGGGTAAAAAAAAGAAAATAAGCACTTAAGACCAAGCCATTAAAAGCACCAAGGGCACTAAAAAAGAATAAGAACTCTTTACCAGCATTCATATGATCTCTATAATTTTATTGAAATTTTCCTAAAAAATCAGCTTTTAAATATAGCGCTTATTCATGAAATAAAACTTTTTAAGGATTTAAGGGTTTTAAAACCAGACAACTACTTGATCAACAAACAATCTATAAATTTTGAAATTCAAATCTCTGAAAATTATATCTCTGATTCTATTCCTTTCCTGGAATAGTAATCTCTATAGTCAAACCCATACTTCCCTGGATTCCTTAAAAAAGTATTCTTTACAAAGGGATAGTCTGAAAAACCAAAAACCTTCAGACAGTACAAACGCACAATATGATATTGCAGACCTGCTTCACCATATTTTGCATCCCAATAAAAAGCCAAACCTGCAGCACAAAAAATCAGGTATCACACCCATGCCTAATTTTGCTTATAATCCCAGCATAGGTGCACAAATAGGTATCAAAGCTGTTGCCGGACGGGTACTGGGGCATGAGCCCAATACGCTGATGTCCATCGCTGCCACCTCTGCCTCCATCACCACAAAAGGCATTATTTACTTCTATCTGAGTCACAATATATACACCCCGGGAAACCGGTGGAATTTTCAGGGAAGCCTGGTCGTTGCAAAAACGGTAACACCAGATTTTGGACTAGGCATTGGACGCGCTGCAACCGACAGCGAGGAAAACCTGATTTTAAGTGATCCTGGACGTAAAGGCTATGTACTCCATGCCCTCTACTATAATTTTAGAGAAAAAGTATACAAGCAAATCATAGATAACCTTTTTGTCGGTGCAGGAGTTTCTTTTGATGTCAGAAGAAAGATTGAAAATACCGCGGATACCGCCAACCTGACCCCTTATAATATCTATAGTGACAGATATGGATTTAACCGCGGCCACTATTCCTCCAATGGACTTTTATTCGATCTTCAGTATACCACCCGCGACAATCAAAACCGTGCCTATAAAGGGATGTATGCAGATGCCGGTTTCCGTGTCAACCAGACCTGGATGGGGAGTACCAAAAGTGCCGTACAATTCAATACAGACTTCAGGAAATACTGGAGCCTTTCTGAAAGAAATCCGGAACATGTCCTGGCCTTCTGGAACTGGGGCTCTTATCTGATCAGCGGTGCCGTGCCTTACTTAGAACTACCTGGCACTGGTAAGGATACAGGTTTCCGAAGCGGAAGAGGTTATACCGTAGGCTATTTTAAGGCAACAAAGTACTTCTATTCGGAACTGGAATACCGCTTCCCGATAACCAGGAACAAATTTTTGAGCGGGGTTACATTTTTCAATATCCAAACCGCCAATGATGACATGGGAACAAAGCTTTTCGAGCAATGGCAACCCGGAGGAGGTGCAGGTTTACGCGTACTCTTCAATAAAGCCACCCGAACCAATCTGTGTCTGGACTATGCATTTGGCAATTACGGTGCACGTGGTTTCTTTCTGGGCTTAAATGAGGCTTTTTAAGCAATTTGTATCTGTAGCTGCTCCATCTGTACTGCTAACGAATCCTTTGCGCAAAGATGAATGCCATACTCAGGTGGCTCCAGTGTGTCCAGTTGAGATTTTAGCAGCAAAGGATTAAAAAAATGTCCTTTTCTGTTGATCAAACGTTGTTCAAGCGTCTCAAAGTCTGCTTGTATAAACACCCATTTGATTGGTATACCCTCATTTACACTCAATATTTTTCTGTACGACTCTTTCAATGCAGAGCAAGCCAGTACCGCTCCCTCCAATCCATTCCACAAAACGATATGCCGGGCCAGATCCTGGAGCCAGGGTGCCCTGTCCTCATCGTTCAGGGAGATACCGTTTTTCATTTTCTGAATATTGGATTCAGGATGAAAATCATCCGCGTCATAGAAAGGAAGATGCATTCTTTCTGCAAACAACTTACCCAGCGTGGTCTTTCCACAACCCGAAACCCCAATAAAAATATATATCATATAAATATGTTCAAAATCAAAACCCCTATTAAACCTACAACAGACACAATAGTTTCCATTAAAGACCATGACCTGATGGTATCCCGGATGCTCAAACCAAAATATTCCTTAAACATCCAGAAACCCGGATCATTCAAATGAGAAAACATCAAACTCCCCGCACCCGTAGCCAAAACCATTAATTCTGGGCTTACATGTGTAGATTGCATAATAGGAATCGCTATCCCAGCGGTAGTTAAGCCGGCAACCGTTGCAGAACCCAATGCCACCCTTATCGCAGCGGCAATGAACCAAACCAGTAGCAGTGGCGAAAATGGCAAAGCCAAAGCCAGTTTCGATATATAATCCCCTATTCCACCATCCACAAGTATCTGTTTAAATGCACCTGCTGCACCTATAATAAACAACAGCATCGTAATGCTTTTTAGGGCTTCTTCTGCCTGTTCCATCAATTCTTTCATCTTCAGCCCCTGCCTTATACCCATTGTATAAATGGCAAAAAAAGTAGAGATCAGTAAAGCAATGACCGGATGGCCTATAAATGCAATAAAGGAACCAACAGCAGAACCTTTTTCCAATATAGCCAGCGTAACCGTTGCCAGCCCAATCAAAAAAACAGGAAGAAGGCTCGTCATTAAACTCACACCAAACCCAGGTAATTCGTTTTCCGGACGAAATTCAAGGTTAAAAAGCCCCTTTGGCGGATTTGGTTTAATCTGTTTTAAGGTCCGTGAAAACAAAGGCCCTCCAATAATAATTGCAGGAATACAGATTAGCCCACCATACATCATCGTCTTACCTATATCTGCCTTGTATAAAATAGCAATCGCAGTAGCACCAGGATGTGGGGGCAAATAACCATGCGTAACCGAGAGTGCAGTGAGCAAAGGGATAGCCACATACAAAACAGACAAGCCCGTTGAAGCACAGATCATAAATACAAAAGGAACCAACACCACAAAACCAACATTATAAAACAAAGGAATTCCAACCAGCAAACCTGTAACCACCATGGCCCACTGAAGGTTTTTTACTCCAAAAAAACGAACCATATGCGTGGTAATCTGCTGCGCTGCTCCACCGTTGGCCAGCAATTTTCCAAGCACGGCACCCATCGCTAAAATTAATACCAACTGTCCAAGCGTACTGCCTATGCCCTCTTCTATAGATTTAACCACTGCAGTGCCGGTCATACCTTGCAGAAGCCCGGCAGCTATAGAAGTGATAATCAACGCAAATAAGGCATTGATCTTAAAGACCAGGATCAAACAAAGCAACAACAACACACTTCCTATCAGAATCGTCAACAACATATTTCTCAGTATTTTAAATGTAAGGTAAATATTATGTTCAATTTTTTACTCAACACCTTAACCAATTGTTATATATTTAAAAAATGTACCGTTACCATGATTAAAAAGAAGATCTCCATAAAAGATATAGCAAAACTTACAAATACCTCCATCACCACTGTATCTTTTGTTTTAAACGGCAAAGGCCGGATCAGTGCA
>NZ_QAIL01000407.1 GCF_003061025.1 Pedobacter sp. HMWF019
CATTATGTCTGATATTGCTTCAAGAGTTAAGGCTATTATCGTTGAAAAATTAGGTGTGGATGAGAGCGAGGTTACCCCGGAAGCTTCTTTCACTAACGACTTGGGTGCGGATTCTTTGGATACTGTAGAACTTATCATGGAATTCGAAAAAGAATTCAATGTAGCAATTCCTGATGATCAAGCTGAAACCATTGGTACAGTTGGTCAAGCAGTTGCTTATCTAGAGAAAAACGTAAAGTAAAACATACGGTCTCCGTATAATCCGTATAAATGGAATTAAAAAGAGTAGTAGTTACAGGTTTAGGTGCGCTCACTCCAATTGGCAATAACGTCCCGGATTTCTGGGATAATTTGCTAAATGGTGTGAGCGGCGCTGCGCCTATTACAGGATTTGACACAGAAAAGTTCAAAACCAAATTTGCATGCGAGGTCAAAAATTTCAATCCTGAAGATTTTATGGATAGAAAAGAGGCCCGCAAGTTAGATCCATTTGTTCAATATGCCATTGCTTCTACAGCAGAAGCTGTGCTGGATGGTAATTTTGATTTTTCCCAGCTGGATACCAATCGTATTGGTGTGATCTGGGGCTCTGGTATCGGTGGTATTAAAACCTTTCTGGAGGAAATGAGGAATTTCTTTGCTGGTGATGGTACTCCACGTATCAATCCTTTCTTCATTCCAAAAATGATCATAGACATTGTGCCTGGTCACATTTCTATAAAATATGGTCTGAGAGGACCAAACTTCGCGACGGTATCTGCCTGTGCTTCTTCTACTAATGCCATGATCGATGCTTATAACTATATCCGCCTGGGAATGTCGGATGTGATCATCAGCGGCGGATCTGAGGCGATTATTAATGAAGCTGGTATTGGCGGATTCAACGCAATGCATGCCCTTTCTACACGTAATGATGATCCAAAAACAGCATCCAGACCATTTGACAAAGACCGCGATGGCTTTGTTGCAGGTGAAGGTGCGGGAACGATCATTCTGGAAGAACTTGAACATGCAAAGAAACGCGGAGCGAAGATCTATGCTGAGATTATTGGTGGCGGAATGAGCGCTGATGCGAATCATATCACGGCTCCTCATCCACAAGGATTGGGTGCTAAAATGGTGATGACAAATGCGTTGAACGATGCAAAATTGTCTACCAGTGATATTGATTATATCAATGTTCATGGAACGTCTACCCCTCTTGGAGATATTTCTGAAACTCAGGCTATTGTAGACCTTTTTGGTGAGGATGCTTATAAATTAAATATCAGCTCAACAAAATCTATGACGGGACACCTGCTGGGTGCTGCCGGTGCTGTTGAAGCTATCGCTGCAATACTTGCAGTAAAAAATGATGTTGTACCTCCAACTATAAATCACTTTACGGATGATCCGCAGTTCGATTCTAAACTGAATTTCACATTTAATAAGGCTGAAAAACGTAAAGTTCGCGCTGCATTAAGTAATACTTTCGGTTTTGGAGGACATAACGCATCTGTAATTTTTAAAAAATACGAGGAATAAGACCAAATAGTGATATTTGCTACAATCAATGCCTTTATTTAACCTATATAAACTCCATTTATCTCCAGATAGGGAGTTTATAAGAAAGCTAAAGAATATTTTAGGCTTTGTGCCTGGTAATGCCATTTTATATAAAATGGCATTCAGGCACCGGTCTGTAGCAAAAACACTTAAAAATGGCAGTAAAAGCAGTAACGAGCGTCTCGAATTTTTAGGGGATGCTATACTGGGCTCGGTCATTGCAGAACTCCTGTTTAAAAGCTATCCTTATAAAGAGGAAGGTTTTCTAACAGAAATGCGTTCAAAAATTGTAAACCGGGCCAATTTAAACCAGCTTGCCCGAAAAATGGGCTTCGATCAGCTGATTGTTTTTGACCAGAAAATGGTCAATATGCAAACCAAACATCATTCTATGCTTGGAGATGCTTTTGAAGCGCTTGTAGGGGCTGTTTATCTGGATAAAGGTTATAATTTCACCAAAGATTTTCTTCTTAAACGTATTGTCAAACCTTATATTGACATTCATACACTTGAACTCACTGAAACCAATTTCAAAAGTAAACTGATTGAATGGTGCCAGCGCCATGGCAAAGACATTACTTTCGACATGATTGATAATGGAGAAGGCGAAAGTGCCAAACTGTTTACCGTACAGGCAGTAATTGACGGAGAGAGCTATGGTGTTGGAAGGGATTATAATAAAAAGAATGCAGAAAAACTGGCCGCGGAAAAGACCTGCGAGGCCTTATCCATCTAATTACTTTTTTCTCAGGGTATCTGTATATTTCTTATAAGAATCGCGAATGTATTTTATGGCATCGTATTCTGTCCATTTGCTGGCCACACTATAATCCGGCCTGTAATTCAACATAAAATTTTCCAGGTCCTTATCCTTCAGGTCTGTATGTTTTTTAATAATAGACTCGTTAAAAAAGCCATCGATCTCTGTCTGCTGCAACTCATTGGAATAGAATTTCCCAAAATGGCGCGCATTTCTGGGGGTACGGCCAAATAGTTCATATATTGCTGTCAACGGAGAAAAAAGATAAGACAACAGTGGCGGTTTACCCGCATAAAAGGACCCCTTGTTTCTGTATTCCTGCCGCATGCCATCCAATTCCTGTTTCTTTGACTCCCCATAGATATTCACTTCCCGAAGATCAGTTGACCGGTTGAGATAGATTATCAGATCTTTACTGGACTGTACAACAACTTCTGCGTTTGCAAATTCATTTTTGAAAACAAACAAGGTATCTCCCATATTGACTTTTATCTGGAATAAACCAAGGTCATTGGTATTTACACTCCCCTCCGTCCTTTTGTTGACCACTTCACCAGAAGTAATGCGGTTTGTTGTTCCCCGTTCCATAACAACCCCTTTAAGGACAAATCCCTGCTGGGCAGACACGTTAAAGGCCATGAATAATAATAGCGTAGCGGGTATACAGAAGGGCTTTAATTTCATAGGGCAGGTTTAATTTACACAAATTTAGCCAATGTTTTTCTTCCATAACGTTAAAAAAACGTTAAAAAAGTTAAATGGACTACTTTTCAACCATTTCACAATAAATTATATCTTTGCACATGATAAAATCAATGACAGGCTACGGCCTGGCCTCTACGGATCATCAGAATGTGAAATTTGCGGTAGAGATCAAATCTCTGAACAGTAAGTTTTTAGAGCTCAGCCTGAAGTTGCCCCGAGCTTTTTCAGAAAAGGAACTCTTTTTACGCAATGTTTGCAGTAAGGATATTGAACGGGGAAAAGTAAATGTTTCTGTCAATATTGAACGCAGTGATGAGCAATTGAAAGGTGCACAGATCAATGCAGCCTTGCTAAGCAGATACTATAAGCAGTTAGAGGCCATCAATCAGGATTTAGGTGCCAATTCAAGCAATTTATTGCAGGCTGCACTGAATTTCCCGGATGTGGTGAACTATACTGACGAAGAAGTTAATGAAGCAGACTGGGATATTCTCTACAGTACATTTAACAAGGCCCTTCAGGAATTTAACCGTTTCAGGGAAGACGAAGGTCGTGTGCTTAAAACAGACCTGGAGCTGCGTATCAAAAATATCCTGAGCTTCTTTGCGCAGGTCGAAGTTCTTGAACCGTTAAGAATTCCACAGATCCGGACCAGATTAAACCAGTTCCTGGAAGATAATGTAGGTAAAATGAATGTAGACCAAAACCGACTGGAACAGGAGCTGATCTATTACATTGATAAATTAGACATCACAGAAGAGAAGATCCGCTTAAAGAGTCATTGTGACTATTTCATTGAAACGTTAAAAAGCAAGGATGCCAACGGCAAAAAATTAGGTTTTATTTCACAGGAGATCGGCAGAGAGATCAATACCATGGGCGCTAAGGCAAATGACGCGCAAATCCAGCAATTGGTTGTGGGTATGAAGGAAGAATTAGAAAAAATCAAGGAACAATTGCTAAACGTACTTTAGTATTTGAATAAACATCAATGAAACAAGGTAAACTCATTATATTTTCAGCACCTTCAGGAGCTGGCAAAACAACCATCGTAAAACATCTGCTTAAAAAGTTCCCCTCTTTAAGTTTCTCAATTTCTGCGACCACCCGCGAAGCCAGAGGCGATGAGCAACATGAAAAAGATTATTATTTTATCTCTAAGGAAGCTTTCCTTCACAAAGTTGCTCACCAGGAGTTCGTAGAATTTGAAGAAGTCTATAATGGTACTTTCTACGGTACCCTGCGTTCAGAGATCCAGCGGATCTGGGATGAAGGCAAACATGTGATCTTTGACATTGATGTAGAGGGCGGACTTCGTTTAAAAAGAAAGTACGAAGCACACGCACTGGCTATTTTTGTACAACCACCGTCATTGGAGGTTTTAAAGGAGCGTTTAAGCGGAAGAGGAACAGACAGTGAAGAAAAGCTACAAGAACGCTTTATAAAGGCAGAAAAAGAGCTTAAATACGCAGATAAGTTTGACGTTGTCCTGAAAAATTTTGATCTGGACACCGCCTGCGCAGAAGCAGAAAAACTGATTGGCGATTTCTTAAGTCAATAACCCCACAATGAAGACAGGCCTTTTTTTCGGTTCTTTTAATCCTGTTCACACCGGACACCTCATTATTGCCAGTTATATGGCTGGTTTTACGGATCTGGATGAAGTATGGATGGTGGTATCGCCCCACAACCCATTAAAAAACAAAAAAGGCCTGTCCAACATGTATGACCGTCTGGAGATGGTGAGACTGGCCACAGAGCATTCAGAAAAGCTGAAGGTCAGCAATATTGAATTCGGTCTGCCACAACCTTCTTATACCGTGGATACACTGGCCTATCTGCAGGAAAAGTATCCAGGCAGATCTTTTGCTTTAATCATGGGTGCAGACAACCTCGTCTCTCTGAAAAAATGGAAGAATTACGAGGTGATCCTTCAAAATCACCAGATCTATGTTTATCCCAGACCAGGTGCAGATCTTTCTCCATGGAAGGACCATCCATCCATTCAGGTTACAGAAACTCCTCAAATGGACATTTCATCTACTTTTATACGCAAGGCCATCCAGGAAGGAAAAAATGTACAATATTTTCTCCCTGACAATGTTCTTGCTTTTATAGAGGGTAAAAATATGTACCGTTAAAATTGACGATACAGTAAAAAGATCGCTGGTTTCTTATGGAGATCAATCCTTTCTTTTTTCCAAAATGCCACAGATTGTGTTTTAATGTATTCATCTTCGCCGGTCAAGTTACAGGCCACACAAAGCAAAGTTTGAGGCATAGCGTTTTTTAGCACATCTTCCAGCAACTGGTTATTTCTAAATGGGGTTTCTATAAACAACTGCGTTTGCTGATATTTTTGTGCCAGCTGCTCCAGTTCTTTAATCCGCTTTCCTCTTTGTATTTTATCAATAGGCAAATAGCCGTGAAAAGTAAAACTCTGTCCATTAAAGCCAGAAGCCATCAAAGCCAGCAAAATGGAATTTGGCCCTACCAGAGGCACCACTTTTATTCCCCTTCTGTGGGCTTCTGCCACCACATCAGCCCCAGGATCAGCCACTCCCGGACAACCGGCTTCACTCATTAAGCCAACATCTTTCCCGCTCATCAGTTCTTTAAAAAAAGGCGCCAGCGAAGAACTCCTCTTATGTTTTCCATAATCATGAATGATCAGTTCACTTTGCGGACGTTGTAAGCCAGCTTCCTTAAGAAATTTACGGGCTGTTTTTTCATTTTCAACAATATAAGTGTCGATCGCATTGATGGTTTCTACCACAAAGGGCATAAAAGATTTTGAAGCAGCCTGCTCTGCTAATGGGACTGGAACAAGATAAAGGGTACCGGTTTTCATGAATCGTATCGTTTTTTTTATGCATTTTAACTTTACGCAAAAAGCGCGGTCTGCTAAAAAGCGATCTGCAAAAGAATAAAATAATTACCGGTAAAGAGCCAACGGAACAAAATATTCTTCATATACTTGATTTTCAGTTCGGGTGCGGCTGGGCAATTTTTATTTCAATATGGCGGTCATTGTATATTAATAAATACAAATTTATGCTTGCAATAATGCACACTCAAGCAATATAATTGTGCCCTTTATCATAATTTTAGTGCAATATTTCACATATAATTAAACCATTACAGCATTTGGAACTCAAATTGATACAGTTAAGTTAGGTTAACATAAACACACACACAAATGAAAAGATTGTTTAAACTACCGGTATTAGTGTTAGGACTTGTACTCCTGCTCACCGGGACCGCACAAAAAGTGGCGGCGCAAGAAGAGGATGTTTCCATGCAGACTTTTTATGATGAATTATCCCCTTATGGAACCTGGATACAGGACTCACAGTATGGTTATGTCTGGAGACCTGATGTTGACCAGTCGGATTTCAGGCCTTATTATACCAATGGCCGATGGGTCATGACAGAATATGGCAATACCTGGGTTTCTGATTACAACTGGGGCTGGGCTCCTTTCCATTATGGCCGATGGGTTTATAACCGTTACAATGAATGGTTATGGATTCCTGATACCACCTGGGGACCTGCATGGGTAAGCTGGAGAAGCGGCGGCGGATACTATGGCTGGGCACCATTGGCTCCGGGCATAAATATTAATATTAACTTTGGTGGTGGCTATCGTATCCCAAATTCCTGGTGGTGCTTCGTGCCTCAGAGTAATATCTATTATGACCGTTTCCCAAGATATGGAGGCTATAATAATGTCACCATCATTAACAATACAACCATCATTAACAATGTGTACCGCGGTGGTAGAAACACCTATTTTACCGGCCCTGGACGTGATGATATCAGACGCGCAACCAACCGGGATGTTAGAGTTTATAACGTCAGCAGAACCAACAGACCGGACCGCGGAGGCGTGACAAACAATACCGTGAATATTTACAACCCGAGACCGTCCAGAGGAAACGATGGAAGGCCGGCTGCACCTAGGAATGTAAGTTCTGAAAGCACGTATACCGCCAGCAGAGGCGACCGTGGCGGACGCCCGACCAGTACAGGCAATGACAGAAACAATAATTACACAGGAAATCGTGGAGACAGAGGCACGACCACTTCACCTAATGTTAATACAAACCCCGGGGTAACTTCAGGCAGGGATTTTAACAGGCCAGATAATGGCCGTCCATCCAGAGGGGGTACGCAGCCTGTAAATGAGCAAGGTAACACAACAGGTAACCCTGCTGCTCCGTCCAGAACGGACAGAACACCTTCAAGTCAGCCATGGCAAAGACCTCAAGGTCAAACCCGTCCCGATGGTACGTCAAGACAGTACCAGCCGCAACGCTGGCAGACCAGACCTGTTCAGCCGCAGCAAACACAACAACCTCAGCAGCAGCCGCAACAGCCGCAACGTCAGCCTCAGCCACAATACCAAAGGCCAGAAAGACAACCTCAACCGCAGGCTCAACCTCAACCTCAACCTCAACGCCCGCAGCCACAGCAACCGAGACCTCAAAGGGTTCAGCAAAGTGCTCCGGTAAGAGAAAACAGGGGTTCTGAGCAACAAAACAGAGGAGATAGAGGGTCAAGACCAGAGAGAAATTAATACCCTCTTTTTAAAAGGGCTTTGTAAGGTATCTGTTTTCTAAAACAGATACCTTATTTTTTTCTTTATCTTTGCAGCCTCAACAAGCAAAGTTGCTTAACTCTTTATGATTCACCCGGAAATAGAAAAACGAAAAACATTTGCCATTATAAGTCACCCCGATGCTGGTAAAACAACATTAACAGAAAAGTTCCTGCTTTTTGGGGGAGCTATTAATACCGCAGGTGCGGTAAAACGCAATAAAGCCAATCAAAGCAATACTTCCGATTTTATGGAAATTGAAAAACAACGCGGAATTTCCGTTGCGACTTCAGTTATGGGCTTTGAGTACAGTGGCAAAAGGATCAATATCCTGGATACACCCGGACACAAGGATTTTGCGGAAGATACTTACAGGACTTTATCTGCTGTAGATAGTGTTATTCTGGTGGTCGACTGTGTAAAAGGTGTCGAAGAACAAACAGAAAAACTGATGGCAGTGTGTCGCATGCGCAATACACCCGTTATTATTTTTATCAATAAAATGGACCGGGAGGGTAAAGATGCCTTTGACCTTCTGGATGAAATAGAAAACAAACTCAATATCAGTCTTTGTCCACTCTCCTGGCCAATTGGTCAGGGACATAATTTCAAAGGCGTTTACAGTATTTACAATAAGCACCTGAATCTTTTCGAGCCGGATAAGACAAAAATCAGCGACCCGGTGATTGAGGTGAGTGACCTGAATGATAAAAACCTGGAGAACTTCCTGAAACCCGCCGAACTCGAAAACCTTAAAGGTGATCTGGAACTGGTGCATGGCGTTTATGGAGACCTGGACCAAAACATGTATACAGAAGGATTACTGGCCCCTGTTTTTTTTGGAAGTGCCATTAACAACTTTGGGATCAAAGAACTACTCGATACCTTTATCAAAATTGCACCCAGCCCGAAAAGCCGGGAAGCAGAACAACGGGAAGTTTTGGTGAATGAAAAAAACTTCAGTGGCTTCGTATTTAAAATCCATGCCAATTTGGATCCTAAACACCGTGACCGTATTGCCTTTTTAAGAATCTGTTCCGGTAAGTTTGAACGCAACAAATTCTATTTCCACACCCGTCAGAACAAGAAACTGAAGTTTTCCAATCCTATGGATTTCATGGCCAATGAAAAGAGTATCGTAGAAGAAGCCTGGCCAGGAGACGTAGTTGGTTTATACGACAGCGGAAACTTTAAAATTGGAGACACCCTTACAGAAGGAGAACAACTGCAATTTAAGGGCATTCCAAGCTTCTCTCCTGAAATATTTAAGGAAGTAGAGAACAGAGACCCTCTCAAAACAAAACAACTGGAAAAGGGCATACAGCAGCTTACAGAAGAAGGGGTAGCACAACTCTTTACCCAGCAGCCAGGAAACCGTAAAATTATCGGTGCGGTTGGTGAACTTCAATTTGAGGTAATTGCCTTCCGTCTGGAGCATGAATATGGCGCCAAAGCTTATTTCAGGACCTTAAGTTATGGCAGATCAAATTGGGTAACCTCTAAAGACAAAAAGAAGCTGGAAGAGTTTTTAAAACGCAAGCAGCAACACATCGGCGAAGACAAAGACGGAAATCCGGTTTATCTTGCAGATAACGATTTTATGATCAATATGACCATGAGAGATTATCCGGATATTGAATTCCATAAAACGTCTGAATTTAAATAGAAAAAGGCCGGTTGAACATCAACCGGCCTTTTTAATAAAGATTAAAGTCTTATTTAAGCTTGCTTAAAGCGGCTTTAATCCTTGGCATCATATCTTTGATGTCTTGTAAAGAGCATGCACCAACAGAAGCTCTGAACCAAGGCATATCGTCATCGTTACCAAAAGCAGAAAAAGGTACCAGGGCAGCCTGGGCTTCTCTGATCAGATAAAAGTTCACATCAGCACTATCTTTCAGCAACTGCCCCTCTGGTGTTGTTTTACCGATATAATCGATCTTAATGGTCAGATAAATGGCGCCCATCGGCTCCACTGCATCCACCTGAAATCCTTCGTTCTTTAAGGCATTAAATCCGTCATAAAGCGCGTTTAAACTGTCTTGTATCTTCTGCTTAAAACTGGTCAGGAAAGTGTCCACCTGTGCCTTATCCTTAAAATATCCAGCCATTGCTACTTGCTCCGCTTTAGGAGCCCATGCGCCCATATGGCCAACAATAGCTTTCATTTTATCAATGATCTCTGCAGGTCCGAATCCCCAGCCTACACGCACACCGGTTGCAGCCAGACATTTGGAACTGCCATCCACAAAAATGGTAAAATCCCTCATTTCCGGACGCAGACCAACAGGATTTACATGCGCTTTTCCAAAAGTCAACAGAGAATACATCTGATCATACATGATGTATAATGCCTTTTCGCCTGCTTTTCTTGATTTATTTTCTTCCAGAACAACATCGCAGATCTCTTCCAGTTGCTCTGCAGTAAACATGGTACCTGTAGGATTTAAAGGAGAACATAAAGCGAGTAAAGTTGCTCCTTTCAAATGTGGTTTCAGCTGTGCTGCAGTTGGCATAAAATTATTTTCAGCCTGAGTTTCTACTGCAATAACGTTTGCAGAAGTCAGGTGGCCGTAATGGTTGTTGTTCCAGGAAGGAGCAGGGAATACAACCGTATCTCCGGGATCAACGAGTGCCAGGTAGGTCGCATAGATCAACGGGCGTGAACCACCGGAAACCAAAATACTGTTTGATGCATAGTCCAGATCAAAGCGGTCCTTAAGCAAATCGGAAACTGTTTCTCTGAGTGACAATACACCATCTGCAGGCGGATAATTCGTTTGGTTCTGATGATATGCTTCTACAATGCCGGCTTTTAGTTCTGTCGGTATCGGATAAATGGAAGAATCAAAATCACCAATTGTTAAATTGGCAATGGACGCGCCCTTACGCTTCATCTCGTTCACTTCGTTACCAATTTTAATGATCTCAGAGCCAATAAGCGAACTTGCTAGTGCAGATACTTTCATTCTATTTTATGTATTAGGATTAAAAAATCAGGCCAGTAATTTCTCTATGGCCTCTTTAGTCTGTTCAAATTTAAACTGGGCCAGTACAGTCCCCATCATTTTTTTTATTTCTTCATTGCCCAGATTGCCGATACTGCCTTCATGCGTATGGTTCACTGCTGTATTTGGCACAAAAGTGCCCTTTTCTATACTTGCTCCTACTATCTTATAGGCTTCCCTGAAAGGAACGCCTTTCAATGCGAGGTCATTCACCACTTCCACACTAAATAAGTAGGCGTATTTTTTATCAGCCAGAATATCACTTTTTATGCTGATGTTCTGCAACATATAGGTGGCAATTTCCAGGCATTCGTTCAGGGAAGTAATGGCTGGAAAAAGGTTTTCTTTCAGCAATTGCAGATCCCTATGATAGCCGGAAGGCAGATTAGTTGTCATCATTGCAATTTCATTTGGCAGGGCCTGAATCTTATTGCAGCGGGAACGGATCAGTTCAAATACATCAGGGTTCTTTTTATGGGGCATGATACTCGATCCTGTGGTCAGTTCATCCGGAAAGCTGATAAATCCAAAATTCTGGTTGATAAACAAACACACGTCCATAGACATTTTTGCCAGTGTCGCTGCAATGGAAGACATCGCCTGAGCCAGTATGCGCTCCGTTTTTCCCCTGCCCATCTGGGCATAAACGACATTATAGTTCAGGTGTTCAAAGCCAAGAAGATTAGTGGTCATCGTTCTGTTCAGCGGAAAAGAAGAGCCATAGCCTGCAGCAGATCCAAGAGGATTTTTATTGCAAACCTTCCAGGCCGCCAGCATCAGTTCCAGGTCATCCACCAGGCTTTCTGCATAGGCCCCAAACCATAAGCCAAAAGAAGATGGCATAGCAATCTGCAAGTGGGTATATCCTGGTAACAATTTATCTTTATGCGTATTGCTCAGGGAGATCAGCTGCTTAAAAAGCACCTCTGTATGATGTACCATTTCCTCGATCCGGTTCCTGAAAAACAATTTCAAATCGACAAGGACCTGATCATTACGGGAACGTCCGCTATGAATTTTTTTACCCGCTTCACCGATGCGCTGCGTCAATAACCACTCCACCTGGGAGTGCACATCTTCTACGCTTTGCTCAATAACAAAGTTTCCTGCTTCAATATCTTTGTAGATATTTTTAAGTTCTTTCTGGATGGCCGCAAGCTCTTCAGCAGTCAACAAGCCTATACTTTCCAGCATCTCTACATGTGCCAGTGAGCCCAGCACATCAAATGCCGCCATTTCCAGGTCCAGTTCCCTGTCCCTGCCTACGGTAAACGCTTCAATATCCTTGTTAACCTCTATATTTTTTTGCCAGATCTTCATTTATATTCAGTTATTCCACTGCCGTTCTTCCTCCTCTGCACTTTGGCAAAAGTAATAATAAATACCGACAGGGTGGTTAATACTCCTTATTTGCCCTTAATAACAGGCTTTAGCATCTCTATATACAATTGTATACCTTCTCCGATCTCTTCCACAAAAACATACTCATCTGCCATGTGCGACCGGGCAGAATCACCAGGCCCAACTTTTACAGAAGGTATACTCAACAAAGCCTGGTCTGAGGTCGTCGGGGAACCATAAGTTGTTCTTCCCAAAGCAATTCCCGACTGTACCAGTGGATGGGCTTTATCAATAGAGGATGGTTTTAAACGAATGGAACGTGGTTTAACCTCACAATCTACATTCGTTCTGATGATCTTCAGCACTTCCTCATTGGTATAAGCATCGGTTACCCTTACATCTACCGTAAAAGTGCAAAGTTCAGGTACCACGTTATGCTGTGACCCGGCATTTATAATGGTGACAGACATTTTCAGCGGTCCAAATACTTCCGATACTTTTGAAAACCGGTAATTCCTGAACCATTCAATATCTTTAAGAGCTTTGTATATCGCATTATCACCTTCTTCCCTGGCAGCATGTCCGGCCTTCCCATGAACAGCGCAATCCAGTACCAGCAAGCCGCGCTCTGCAATCGCCAGATTCATGAGGGTTGGCTCACCAACAATTGCAAATTCGAGTTCACCCAGGTCTGACAGGATACATTCCAGCCCATTATTCCCGGAGATCTCTTCTTCTGCCGTGGTGGCCAGGCAAATGTTGTAGCTCAGGTCTTGCTGCTCATTGAAATATAAAAATGTAGCGATCAGAGACACCAGGCACCCACCTGCATCATTACTGCCCAGGCCATACAATTTACCCTCAACCACATCCGGAGAAAAAGGATCTCTGGTATAACCTGAATTTGGCTTTACGGTATCGTGATGCGAATTCAGCAGCAAAGTTGGCTTGGACGCATCAAAATAGGCATTGTAGGCCCAGATGTTATTCAATTTACGATGGGTTTTGACCCCTTTATCCTGCAAAAACTGCTCAATCACGTCAGCGGTCCCCTCTTCTTCTTTACTGAAGGAAGAAATACTGATCAATCTTTTCAACAATTCTAAACTATCTTTTTGCAGTTGTTCTATCATATGATCTATTCTTTTGTATATAAGTTTCCTGCTTTCAAAGCAGATAATTTGATCCCTTTAATCAGGGAAGAACTGAAGCCATTATGTTCCATTTCATTTAAGCCGGCAATGGTACAACCTTTCGGTGAGGTGACCTTATCGATTTCCTGTTCCGGGTGCGACTCCATCTGCAACAAAAGATCGGCGGCGCCTTTAGCTGTCTGCACAGCCATTTTAAGCGCTTCATCGGCATGAAAGCCAATTTCCACTCCACCTTGCGAAGCCGCGCGGATGGCTCTTAAGAAAAAAGCAATTCCGCAGGCACATAAAGCAGTAGCAGAGGTCATCAGGTCTTCGTTGATCTTTACAACGGAGCCTACTGTTTCCAGCATCCGGGTTACTTCAGCTATATTAGCCTCCGTGGCGTTATCACTCGCGATACAAGTCATAGACTGACCAATAGCTATAGCTGTATTTGGCATAGCCCTGATCACTTGTACTCCATCTGTTAATTTCGTTTTGATGTCATTACAGCTCACACCAGAAGCTACAGAAATAATTAGGTGCTTATTGATATCCACTGCTCCGGCAATCTGCTCCAGCAATTGATTCAATTGTTGAGGAAGAACAGCCAGCACTACAATATCGGCTGCTGCAACCGCAGATGCATTGTCACTGGTCACTTCAAATCCCTGTGCGGAGAAAGTGGAAAGGTTTGCTGTATTGCGCCGGGTCAGACATATCTGACCTGCTTCTACGTAATTTGCTTTCACCAGTCCCTTTGCCAGTGACAGTCCGATATTTCCGCTGCCCAGGATAGCAATCCTGCCTGTATATTGTTTCATATTTTAAGATATTAACCTGGTTCCAAAATCATTTGTATTCACCTGGGGCAATTCATCCGCCTTTCCAATATACACCATTTTTACCCCACGCTTTATCGCCTCAAATGCATTGTGCAATTTAGGGATCATTCCCCCTGATACCACACCCTGTTCCTTTAAGCCTTCAAAATCCCCAGCTTTGATTTCAGGCACCAGGGAAGATTCATCTTCCACGTCCCTTAATACTCCTTTTTTCTCAAAGCAATACACCAGCCTGGTATCATAAACAGCAGACATCGCTACTGCAACGGCAGAGGCTATCGTATCTGCATTGGTATTCAGCAATTGGCCGTCTCCATCATGGGTGATGGCACAAAGCACAGGCACCAGGCCCGCTTCTAATAAATTTGTCAGCGTCTCTGATGAAACTGAAGCCTCATCCAGATCCCCCACAAAGCCGTAGTCGATGGTTTTCACCGGGCGCTTAACCGCCTTGATGATGTTCCCGTCTGCTCCTGTTAAACCTATAGCATTACAGGCTTTAGACTGAAGCTGAGCCACCATATTCTTGTTGATGAGACCCGCATAAACCATGGTAACCACCCGGAGTGTTTCTATATCAGTAATTCTCCGGCCCTCTACCATCTTCGCTTCTACACCAAGTGAAGTACCCAGCTCTGTGGCGATTTTACCGCCACCATGAACCAATATTTTTTTCCCGGAAAGCGCCGTAAAGTCCTGTAAGAACAGGTGCAGGTTTTCCGAATTGTCAATGACATTTCCGCCAATTTTCACAATAGTTAGCTGCTCCATCTCTTCTATATTCTAAGTTAGATTTTGCAACAGGTCTTTCAGCACAGCCTGGGCTGCCCATAAACGATTGCCAGCCTCATGTATCACCAGAGAGTTCGGCCCGTCCAGGATTTCTGATGACAGTTCCAAATCTCTTCTTACCGGTAAACAATGCATCACTTTGGCATTATTGGTGAACTTCAACTTTTCATTGTTCATCATCCAGCCGTCAGGATAAGTTAATACCTTACCGTATTCCTTAAAACTCGACCAGTTTTTTACATAGATATAATCTGCACCCTCTAAAGCTTCCTCCAGATGATGGCTGATGTTCGCTCCAGGTGTGAAATCCTCACACAGTTCATAACCTTCAGGGTGAACGATGGTAAAATCGAGCATTCCTTCTTCCTGTGCTTTACACATCCATTCTGAAAATGAATTTGGAACCGCCTGAGGCAGAGCCTTCACATGTGGTGCCCAGGCCAGGACAACTTTCGGCTTAGCCGTCGCCTTCCAGGTTTCTTTTATGGTCACCAGATCGGCAAGACTTTGCAATGGATGTCGTGTCGCGCTTTCCAGGCTCACCACAGGTACTCCACAGTATTTTACAAACTTGTTAAAGAAATCCTCATTATAATCTTCATCTCTGTTGGTCAGTTTTGGAAAAGAACGCAAGCCCAGGATATCACAATACTGCCCCATCACTGCGGCAGCTTCGCGAATATGCTCAACAGTGGTGCCGTTCATCACTACACCATCCTGTGTTTCCAATGACCAGCCCTCTTTATCCATATTCATGACCATCACACTCATTCCCAGATTGATCGCTGCTTTTTGTGTACTCAAACGGGTACGCAAACTTGGGTTAAGAAACACCAGCCCAAGGGTTTTATTCTTTCCCAAATGCTGATCCGCATAGGGGTTGCTCTTTAGATCCAGGGCGGCCTTCACCAGCTGCCCGATATCCTCAACGTCTTTTACTGAAGTGAATTGGTTCATTTCTATCCTCTTAAAATAGTTTTAAATTTATCTAAAAACTGATCGGCCTGTTCTTTTGTCAAATTCAATGCAGGCAACAACCTGATTACATTTGGTTTGGCTTCTCCTGTAAAAATATGGTGTTTGAATAACAGCTCTTTCTTTACGTGTCCCAATTCTTCTGGTAAATCGATACCGATCATCAAACCTCTTCCACGCACTGCTTTGATCGCCTCAATCTTTTCAAGTTCTGAGATCAGATAAGCGCCTACTTCTTCTGCATTTTTCATCAGTCCATCTTGTTCCATCACCTCAAGGACAGCCAAAGCAGCTGCACAAGCCAAATGATTCCCACCAAAAGTGGTACCCAGCATACCATGCCAAGGCTTGAATTTCGGCGCAATAGAGATTCCGGCAACAGGGAAGCCATTTCCCATGCCCTTAGCCATGGTATATACATCAGCATTTACGCCGGCCAGATCATGCGAATAAAACAAGCCTGTTCTGCCATAACCACATTGCACACTATCGGCAATATAGACCGCATTATAAGCATCGCAAAGACTACGGATTTTTTGAAGAAAAGGTACCGAAGCTTCTTTAATTCCGCCAACACCCTGTATACCTTCTATAATTACGGCGGTAATTTCATTGCCATAGCTATTGAATGCTTCATCTAAAGCTTCAACATCATTATGCGGCAGAAACACAATATGATCTGTCTCATTGACCGGAGCAATGATCTTCGGGTTATCTGTAGCCGATACGGCCAGTGATGTCCTTCCGTGGAATGCGCCTTTAAAGGCGATGACTTTTTTTCTTCCATTATAAAAGGAAGCCAGTTTTAAAGCATTTTCATTAGCTTCTGCTCCTGAATTGCATAAAAACAACTGGTAGTCTGTCTTTCCTGATACCTGGCCTAGTTTATCTGCAAGGGCCGTTTGCAAAGGAATTTTAACAGAATTGGAGTAGAAACCAACTTTATTGAGCTGGTCTGTAACTCTTTTTACGTAATGCGGATGCGTATGTCCTATTGAAATTACGGCATGTCCTCCGTATAAATCCAGGTATTCCTGTCCGCTTGCGTCCCAGACTGTACTGCCGGAAGCTTTTACAATTTCTATATCATTTAGTGGATAAACGTCAAATAAGTTCATTTTAATTTTTTTAACTGGTGTACAAATTGATTTTAGAATGCTGCTGCTTTAAGTGCCAGGCCTTGCCGTTCCTCCAGTCCAAACATTAAATTCATGTTCTGAACTGCTTGTCCGCTCGCGCCTTTCAGCAGGTTATCAATTATACTGACCACAAAAACCTTATTGCCATGCTTTTCTACATGCAGAAGCCCTTTATTCGTATTCACTACTTGTTTCAAATCTATATTTTTTGCACTTACGTGTGTAAATGCGTGTCCCTCATAGTAGGATGCATATAGGTCCTGCAATTCTTCAGCAGAAAGATCAGATTCAGTATAAACTGCCGCCAGGATTCCTCTTGTAAAATCGCCGCGCTGTGGAATAAAATTCAAAACACTGTCAAATCCGGCATGCAATTGTACCAGGCTTTCGCCAATCTCATTTAAATGCTGATGCTCAAAAGCTTTATAAACTGAAAGATTATTATTTCTCCAGCTGAAATGAGAAGTAGCTGCCAAACTTTGACCAGCCCCGGTAGAACCAGTTGTTGCATTGATATGCACCTCTCCCTTTAATAAGCCTTTCGCTGCCAGAGGAATTAGCGCCAGCTGTATACAGGTTGCAAAACATCCTGGATTAGCTACATAATTTGCTTTTTTAATTGCTTCGCGGTTGAGCTCCGGCAAACCATACACCCACTGGTCTGAAGCGTTTGCTTTCAGCCTGAAGTCCTGGCTCAGGTCAATGATCTTAATGGAAGGCGCTATAGGATTGGCCGCAAGAAATTTCTTTGCATCACCATGGCCCACACATAAGAATAAGACATCAATATCCGCTGAAAGTGTCCCTGTAAAACGAAGGTCCGTATCACCAAAAAGATCGGTGTGCACATCCGAGATCAGGTTGCCCTCATTGCTATTGCTGTGTACAAAAGCAATCTCTACAGAAGGATGGTTGACCAGGATACGCAGCATTTCACCACCGGTATAGCCCGCACCACCAACGATACCTGCTTTAATCTTCATGTTTATTCACTTTATGCCAGATCATGACCTGGTTGCCAAAAATTTTAGAAAAGCCTTTCACATCCTCACCAGACCAGGCATTGTTCATCTCTCCGTAAGAACCAAATTTATTGCTCATCAAGTCATGCTCAGACTCAATTCCAATGATTTGGAAGCGATATGGTAAGAGCTCAACAAAGACCTTTCCGCTTACCGTTTCCTGAGTATCCGCTAAAAAAGCTTCGATATTTCTCATGATCGGATCATGGAACTGACCTTCATGCAACCAGTTTCCATAAAATGAACCCAACTGATCTTTCCAGGAAAGTTGCCACTTGGTCAAAGTATGCTTCTCTAAGGTATGGTGCGCTTTAATGATCACCACTGGAGCCGCAGCTTCAAAACCTACACGTCCTTTTATTCCAATAATGGTATCTCCAACGTGGATGTCTCGTCCAATTCCGTAAGGTTGGGCAATGGCCTGTAGTTTCTGTATAGCTGTTACCGGTGCCAAATCCTCTCCGTCGATTCCAACCAGCTCCCCTTTTTCAAAACGCAGTTCCACTTTACGCGGTGTGGTTTCTGAAGCCTGGGTTGGCCATGCTTCCTCCGGAAGGGTCTCATGAGAAGTTAAAGTCTCTTTACCACCCACTGAAGTACCCCAAAGGCCTTTATTGATAGAGTATCTCGCTTTTTCTGCGCTATATTCTACACCGTGTTTCTGTAAATATTCTATTTCTGCTTCGCGGGATAATTTCAAATCTCTGATCGGTGTGATGATCTCAACATTGGGTATAATAATGTTAAAGATCATGTCAAAACGAACCTGATCATTTCCGGCACCAGTACTTCCATGAGCCACATAATCCGCACCGATCTTTTTTACATAATTTGCAATTGCAGTTGCCTGGCTTACACGTTCTGCACTCACAGAAAGCGGGTAAGTTGCATTTTTCAATACATTTCCAAAAACAAGATATTTAATACATCCCTCATAATAATTAGCCGTTTCATCAACAACAGCATGAGAGGCCACACCAAGTGCATAAGCCCGTTTCTCAATTTCCTGTAATTCGTTTTCAGAAAAACCACCAGTATTTACAATCACAGAATGAACTTCCAAACCACGGTCCTGTGCTAAATAAATACAGCAAAATGAAGTATCTAAACCTCCGCTAAAAGCTAAAACTACTTTCTTCTTCATGAGTCTTTATTGTGTTTTAAGGGTAATGGATCTGCATGCGCAAATCCTTCGGCAACAATTATTTAAATAAAACTGGGATTAACATAAGCAGGGATTTAAAGCCCTTATTCGATTCTTTGGGCTTCAGCACCAATCGTTGTTTGATGCGCATAAAACGCTCATACAACTTTGGTTTCTTTTGCAGTTCTTCTGCAAATTTTTTGGCCACATCGTGTTTCTTGGTTTCCGGATCATAAAGCATCGCTGTACACATACAGTTCTTGCGCTCTTTCATGGTCAGGATCTCAAAATTTACACAACTCTGGCAACCTTTCCAGAATTCCTCATCCTGAGTAAGCTCAGAATAGGTAACAGGTTCATAACCCAGATCTGAATTGATCTTCATTACTGCAAGACCTGTCGTTAACCCAAAGATTTTTGCTTTAGGGTATTTCTGTCTGGATAATTCAAAAATCTTGTGTTTAATGGCGTTGGCCAAACCGGCTTTTCTATATTTTGGGCTTACTATGAGACCAGAATTGGCTACAAATTGTCCATGGCTCCAGGTTTCAATGTAACAGAAGCCAGCCCAGGAGCCGTCTTTATGAAAAGCAATTACAGCCTTCCCGTCAGACATTTTCCCTGCAACATACTCCGGCGAACGTTTTGCAATACCCGTACCACGGGCTTTAGCAGACTCCGCCATTTCCTCGCAGATTTCTTCTGCAAAGACACGATGTTCAGGAAGTGCAACCTGCACTATAAAATCGTTTATATTCATTAATAGGATAACGAAAAAAGATAAAAATTTTGATTAATTGTTTTTTGAGAGGCAATCCTCTATGATTGAGTAAAGATATCACTCAAATACGGGGTGTATAATTTTGCCGGTTTGTTGTGACAGAAAATATGGGTCGCAGACGTTCAATAAACAAGCTTCTGGAAGCAATATTTTTTGCTTCTAAGATGGAAAGTTTATGGAGATTCGTCTTGATCATTTTCTGTATATATTCCCGCTTTAAATTACTTGAGGCGCAAAGGTTTAAATAAATATTGAGTTGTGCAATAAGTTTTTCATTTTTTTACATTTTATCTGTCATTTTAAGCTCAAAAAAAACTTTATCCCCCAAAGTTTTAAAAAACCTCTTTTTACCTGCCATTTTCAGTTATTTATCCAGAGGGTCCGCACTTAGGGAGATTTCTTCTTTTTCAGTAAATACCACTCAATTTATAAGCCAAAACTTCCGCGGTACTTAAAAATGAATTTCTGCTTACAATAACACCTGAACAAATCTAATGTCGAGTTGTTAGATTTACATAAAAAACAAGTTATGTCTTTATTATTTTCTCCTCTGCAGCTCAAAAACATCCGTCTCAAAAACAGGATCGTTACCTCACCTATGTGCCAGTATTCTGCAAAAGACGGCTTTGCAAACGACTGGCACCTGGTCCATCTTGGAAGCCGTGCCGTAGGTGGCTCTTCTTTGATCCTTCAGGAAGCCACCGCTGTGTCTCCCGAAGGCCGCATCACCGCCGGGGATCTGGGCATATGGAAAGAAGAACACCTGCCCATGCTCAAAAGAATAACCGGATTTATACATTCAAACGGAGCTGTTGCAGGTATACAATTAGCACATGCCGGACGCAAATCCAGCTTTGAAGTTCCATGGAAAGGAGGTAAACAAATCAAATTGAGCGAAGGTGGATGGAAGTCTTTTGCTCCAAGTGCTATTCCCTTTCACCAAGGCGATGAGCAGCCTGAGGCACTCGACCTGGAAGGCATTAAAAAAATAAAGTCCGATTTTAAAACCGCAACCATTTATGCCATTGAAGCCGGGTATAAAGTTGTAGAAATACATGCTGCCCATGGCTACCTGATTCATCAGTTCCTTTCGCCCCTAAGCAATATTAGAACAGATCAATACGGAGGAAGTTTTGAAAACCGAATCCGCTTTCTGCTCGAGGTGTTGGACAGTATTCGCGAAGTATGGCCAAAAACAAACCCACTTTTTGTACGGATCTCTGCTACAGACTGGGCAGAGGGCGGATGGACACCCGAAGAATCCATCAGACTATCTGGTATCCTGAAAACTAAAGATGTAGATCTCATTGACTGCTCCAGTGGCGGGCTTTCAGAACACCAGCAAATTCCTGTTGGCCCAGGCTACCAGGTTGGTTTTGCCGAGCAGATCAAAAAAGAAACCGGTATATTGACTGGTGCAGTCGGCTTGATAACAGACAGACAACAAGCCGAAGGTATTCTGGGCAATGACCAGGCCGACCTGATCATTATGGCCAGGGAATTGCTTCGAAATCCTTACTTTCCATTGCAGGCTGCTTTTGAATTTGAAGACGAAATCAAGTGGCCGGAGCAATATGAGAGAGCAAAACCAAGAAAAGGACATTAACCAATGTTAAATTACAACAGAAACTTTAAACTAAATTCCCTTAATTTCGTTTAAAATATAAAACACAAATACTATGTTCGATAAACTAATGGCCGCACAGCAGATGGCGGGTGAGATCAAGAAAAGACTAGATACCATCTCTGTATATGGCGAAGTCGAGGGAGGAGCAATTAAGGTTACCGCTACAGGTAATAAAGCAATTACAGCTGTAGAAATTAAAGAAGAATTCTTTAAAGAGGCCGACAAAGAGGAATTAGAGGAGCTGCTGTTAACAGCGATCAATAAAGCTTTAACGCAGGCAGATCAGGTGAGTGCAGCAGAGATGCAAAGTGCGACCCAGGGTATGTTGGGCGGTCTTGGCGGAATGTTTGGAAGTTAATCTAAAATCATGAAATATACCTATTACGGACAGTCCTGCTTTTTGCTGGAAGCAGAAGGAAAAAAGTTTCTTTTCGATCCTTTTATTAAGCCTAATCCTTTGGCAAGTCATATTGATACCAAAGCTATACAGGCAGATTACATCCTGATAAGCCATGGTCATGGAGATCATATCGCAGACCTGGTGGAACTGGCAAAACAAACCAACGCAAAGGTAATTGGAATGGTTGAAGTGGTAGATTGGGTAGCAAAACAAGGCGTTACAAACGTTCATCCCATGAATTTCGGAAAACAGAAATTTGACTTCGGAAACCTCAGAATGGTCTGGGCCACGCATTCCAGCTCTATGCCCGATGGCAGCTATGGAGGCAATCCGGCTGGTTTTGTATTGGAAATTGCTGGTAAGACCATTTATTTTGCGGGAGATACCTCTTTAAATGCAGATATGAAAATCCTGGCCGACCTCTATAAGATCGATTACGCCATCCTCCCTATTGGGGGTAATTTCACGATGGATGTAGATGATGCCCTGGTGGCCACTAAATACATCAATTGCGATCAGGTGATCGGCGTTCATTACAATACTTTTTCGCTCATTGAAATTGATACAGAAGAAGCCTTGTCTAAATTTAACCGGGAGAACAAAAAGCTGTTCTTACCTGCAATTGGCGAGACGATAGAATTATAAACACAAAAAAAAAGGCCCGCTTCTGTTTAAAGCGGGCCTTTTTTTACACCATGGTTTAGTTCTTTTTCACCACAGTTGTTGTTTTCTTATTTGCTTTATAACGCATATCTGCTGTTCCGTCTTTTTTTAACGGTCCTGCTGCTGCTTTAGCTTTGTTTTCTTTAAAACGCATATCCGGTGTACCGTCTTTCTTTACCGCAGCAGCCGTAGCTTTAGTAGACGTTACCGTTTGTGTAGCTGTTGCTTTCGTTTCTTTTTTTGCACCGGCAACCGTCGTTGTAGCCTTGGTCTCTACTTTTTTTGCGGTCTTTTTTACGGTCTGCGCAGGCGCTGCAGTCTGAGCAAAAGTGGTACTTAAACCCAATAAAGCCACAGCAACAAAACTTAATAATTTTTTCATGTTTTTCTAGTATTTTCTTTAATCCAATATTGGTTAACGAAAGTTAAATAAAAATATTTCAATTTTAATGTGCTTCAAGCCAATTATTTCCTTCTCCAATTTCCACCTCTATTGGCACTGTGGTTTTGATGGCTGTTTTCATCCGGTAGGCAATAATTTCTTTCATTTCCGCTACTTCAGAACGGAGTACATCAAATACAAGCTCATCATGCACCTGCATGGTCATTTTTGACTTTAGTCCTTTTTCCTGAATATCCTTATGAATATGAATCATAGCCACCTTAATCATATCTGCCGCAGAGCCTTGTATCGGTGCATTGATCGCATTTCGCTCTGCAAACCCTCTAACGGTCTGATTTGCAGAGTTAATGTCTCTCAGGTATCTTCTCCTGCCCAGAATGGTCTCGACAAAGCCATTTTCCCTGGCAAAGTTCATCGTTTCACTCATATATCTTTTAATACCCGGATACTGTTCAAAATATTGCTCAATGATTTGCGCGGCCTCCTTACGGGGAATACCCAGGTTTTGCGACAGACCAAATGCGGACTGCCCATATATGATTCCGAAATTAACGGCTTTAGCATTTCTTCTTTGCGTAGAATCCACTTCTTCAATAGGCACTCCATATACTTTCGCGGCTGTTGCCGTATGAATATCAATTCCTTTGCTAAACGCATCCAGCATATTTTCCTCCTTACTGATCTCTGCAATAATGCGGAGTTCGATCTGAGAATAATCCGCAGATAAGAGAATGTGATCTTCGTCTCTGGCAATAAAAGCCTTCCGCACTTCCCTTCCCCGCTCCGTACGAATTGGAATGTTCTGTAAATTAGGGTTATTAGAGCTTAACCTTCCTGTAGCAGCTACAGCCTGGTTATAACTCGTATGTACCCTACCCGTTTTAGGATTCACCATTAAAGGCAGGGCATCCACATAAGTCGATTTAAGCTTTTGCAACTGACGGAAATCCAGGATATCCTGCACAATGTCGCTTTTATGTGCCAGTGCAAGCAAAACATCTTCTCCGGTTTGATATTGTCCTGTCTTGGTCTTTTTTGCCTTAGGATCAAGCTGAAGTTTATCAAACAATACTTCACCCAATTGTTTTGGAGAGGCCAGGTTAAACTGTACGCCGCATTTGTCATAAACGTTCTGTTCAAACCTCCGGATATCTGTTTCCAGCTCTTTGGAATAATTCAGTAAAGTTTCTATATCAATCCTGACGCCTTCTTTCTCTATATCAGCCAACACATGGACCAAAGGATTTTCCACTTCTGTAGCCAGCTTTGATGCATTAAGGTCTTTCAGCATGGGCTCAAAAACATTTGCCAGTTGTAGGGTCACGTCTGCATCTTCTGCAGCATAATCTACTACTTTTTCTACAGGGACGTCCCTCATATTGCCCTGATTTTTCCCTTTAGCACCAATGAGCGTGGTAATGGAAACTGGCCTGTAATTCAGATAATTTTCAGAGAGAATGTCCATATTGTGCCTGGTATCCGGATCAATCAGATAATGTGCAAGCATGGTATCAAATAACCGGCCTTTTACCTGCACATCATACCATTTCATCACCAGGATGTCGTATTTTAAATTTTGACCAGTCTTTGCTATCTGCTCATTCTCCAGCACTGGCCTGAATTCATCAACAATCTGTTGTGCTTCCGCTCTGTCTGCAGATAGAGGTATATAATAGGCTACACCTGGTTTTATACAAAAGGACAAGCCAACAAGGTCAGCAATATTTGCATCAGTACCTGTAGTTTCCGTATCAAAAGAAATATTTTCCTGTTTCATCAGCAAATCAATCAGCTCTTTACGCTGTTCTGCCGTATTTACAAGTAAATATTGGTGTTCTACATCTTCTATCGTCTTAATATCCGGCTGTTCAAAAACCGGTGGTGGTGGCGACACCACAACTTCTACCCTTCGAACCGTTTCCACCACATTCCCAAACAGATCTGTTTGTTGCGACACCGTTGTGGTCGAACTCCCAACGGTAAAATCTTCTCCAAAAACCCGTCTGCCCAGGGTCCTGAATTCCAATTCGGCAAATAAAGGTTCCAGCAACTCTTTGCTCGGCTCCCCCATCTCCAATGCCTGGTCATCAAACTCTACGGGAACATCGAGGATAATCGTCGCCAGCTTTTTAGAGACCAGGCCCTGTTCAGCAAAATTCTCTACATTTTCACGTTGTTTACCTTTCAATTCATGTGAATGAGCAATAATGTTCTCCATAGATCCATATTGCTTGATCAATGATTTAGCCGTTTTCTCTCCAATTCCCGGAATACCCGGAATATTATCTACTGCATCGCCCCATAGACCCAGGATATCAATGACCTGTTTTACATCTTCAATCTCCCACTTGGCCAGCACTTCCGGAACACCCAGGATCTCCATCTCATTTCCCATTCTTGCAGGCTTATAAATAAAGATATTGTCAGACACCAGTTGCGCAAAATCTTTATCAGGTGTCATACAATACACCGTATATCCACGTTTTTCACCTTCCTTGGCCAGCGTTCCGATGATGTCATCTGCCTCAAAACCATCCTTAGTGATCACCGGTATATTAAACCCTTCAATCAGCTTAAAAACATAGGGTAAAGCAGCAGAAAGATCTTCAGGCATTGCCTGACGGTGTGCTTTATAGGCTTCAAAGTCCGTATGCCTTTCGGTCGGCGCTTCTGTATCAAACACAACCGCGATATGACTTGGTTTTTCCTTTTTTAAAACTTCCATTAAAGTATTGGCAAAGCCCATCACTGCAGATGTATTAATTCCTGTAGAAGTAAATCTTGGGTTTTTACTTAAGGCAAAGTGCGCTCTGTAAATCAGCGCCATACCGTCTAGAAGAAAAAGTTTTTTCATCATTATATCATTTGTTTTTTATCGGTAATGAAGCTTGCAAAGCTTATGCATCTATTTTAAAAAATATAAGCTTTGCAGGTTTCATCATTATATCATTATTAATGCTTTGTTTATTATTCTCTTTTGTATTAATGAGCTCGTAAACCCGGTTTGTTTTTTATAGGTAATGAAG
>NZ_QAIL01000408.1 GCF_003061025.1 Pedobacter sp. HMWF019
ATTTTATAATAGATACCGGCTTCTTGTTTTCATCGATGGCCACAAAAGAGAATTCTCCAGTCACTGCTTTTTCTCTTAGTTCAGAATACATCTGTTCCACGTAAATATCGACCTTCACTTTTAAACTGGTATTTCCAATATGGCTAACCACTCCAATCAGTTCTACAATTGTTCCGGCTGGTATAGGTTGCTTGAAATCAATTCTATCACTACTTACTGTAACCATGATCTGACGGCTGAAACGGGTAGCTGTAATAAAGGCTACCTCATCCATCATATGCATGGCCGTACCTCCAAAAAGGGTATCGTAGTGGTTTGTTGTATTGGGAAATACAGCTTTAAAGATTCTGGTTTCTGATGCTTTGATCTTCTCTTCTATTGTCATTTTTAACGCGCTTTATTTGCGGCCAAAGATAAATAATATGACCTTATTATGCAGCTATTTCAATTTCATGACTGTTATCTGCTTTTCTGCCTCTACAAGCATTCAACATAGGTCATTTTAGTTCATAAATAATATAGAGTGCTACCAAACAAAAAGAGGTGCCAGTTTATGCTGACACCTCTTTTATATAGCTAAATTTAAACTATTTAGCAGTGTTTTTTTTCTCAGTTACTTCAGTACGGATCTCTTGAGCAAGTACTTTTAAATCTTGCATCGCTTTACGTACTCTTGTACCTGCAGCGCCATTTCCTGCATTGTAAAATTTCTCTACATCTGCCTCAATTGAAGAGATCAGTTCTTTAACGTTTGTGAATTTTTCCATGTTTTGATTTTTAATTTATTTGCCAAATATATACTTTTTAACAAAAAAACATACAACCTCTCCCTCCAAATATGCTTATTATTGTATCATTGAGGCTATATTTTCATTTTTTACACCTCAATTTCTACCATCACCTATAAAAGAAGCTACAGAATTCCTACAGACTTATTTCGGTTATTTAAGTTAAAATCAATTTACATGAAAAGGATAACTGCATTAACTGCCTGTTTAATGAGCTTATGTACTCTGGCCAGTTCACAAACTAAAACCGGCCTGCATCTGCTAAAACAACACAAGATCAATAGTGACGGTGGATGGGACTACATTAGTATTGACCCTGTACACCAGCGCATTTACGTTTCTCATGCCACACAAGTAAATATATTGAATACACTTACAGGCGATTCTGTTAGCTTTGTTCCAAATACAACCGGAGTGCATGGAATAACATTTGCAACTCCGTTTGACAAGGGTTACATCAGTAACGGGAAACTGGCAACTTGTACTGTCATTGATTTGAGTAACTATAAAGTGCTCAAACAAATTCCAGTTGGACAAAACCCGGATGCTATATTCTATGATGATTTTTCTAAAAATATTATTGTATTTAATGGCCGCAGCGCAAATGCCAGTATTATCAATCCGGTGAACGATAAAGTGATCGCGACAGTAGATTTAGGCGGAAAACCCGAAGCCGGTGTATCTGATGGTAAAGGCACTATTTTTGTAAATCTGGAAGATAAAAATGAAATAGTAGCTTTTGATGCCAAAACCTTTAAAATCAAACACCACTATAAACTTTCAAAAGGAGAAGAACCAAGCGGTCTTGCAATAGACAGAATGAACAGCCGTTTATTTACGGTTTGCAGCAATAAAATAATGGTGGTATTAAATGCCAAAACCGGAAAAGAAATTGCAATGCTGCCTATAGGCGACGGTTCTGATGGAGTTGCCTTTGACCCTGCTGTTCAGTTGGCTTACAGCTCTAATGGAGATGGAACAATGACCGTAGTTAAAGAATTCTCCGCTTCCAGATTTGAAGTCATTGAAAACATTAAAACGGCGCCTGGCGCCCGAACATTGGCGATAGACCCCAGAAGCCATCATATCTTTATGCCAACAGCAGATTTTTCAGCAGTCGCCACTGTAGGAAAACGCCCCCAACGGGTTCCGCAAACATTTCGGATACTCGAAATTGGGAAATAATAAAATATCTTTATATTAACCGACTATTTCGGTTAGATCAACAAAACATGAACTTTTTTAATTCTATTGCCTCCATTTTTCAGGAGCATTTAACATTGATCCAGGTAAGCCTGTTTGCTGGTTTAATTTCAATTTTATGGTTTGCAGAGGTATTCATTTCTGCGAACCCATGGAAAAAGAAATTAAACCATTCTTCTATTAATTTTCTTTTCATTTTCACAGCCCTTCCTATTCAACTGGCCATCACCCTCGGGGTACTGGTTATTTCAGACTGGGTTGTCAGTCATCACTGGGGCCTGTTATTTTTACTTCCTCATCCGGAAAGTTTTTGGGTTAAATATGTGATTGGGTTTTTCCTGCTTGACTTTTTTGAATACGCCTATCACGTAACCATGCATAAGGTAAACAGACTTTGGAAATTCCACCTGATACACCATACCGATACCCAACTCGATGTATCTACAACCATCCGGGAACATCCTGGAGAAACTTTTATCAGGGTATGTTTCTTAGGCCTGTGGGTTTTTCTTTCAGGTGCTTCTCTTGGCTTGCTGGTACTAAGGCAAACCGTCCAGACTTTTTCTAACATTATTGCACATACACATTTACAGCTTCCTGAAAAAATAGACAGAGTTCTTGGGTGGTTATTGATTACCCCGAACCTTCACCATGTTCATCATCATGACAGCATGCCCTACACAGATTGCAATTATGGCGACGTATTTAGTATTTGGGATCGTATTTTTGGCACCTATAAAGAAATGGATCATAGTGCGATCAACTATGGCCTGGACATTTTTGACGCAAAACATTCTGATAAATTTGTATATCTGGTTAAAACACCTTTTAACGAAGAATACCTCAAACCAAAAGCAAACTTGCCCCTTTAATTGCTGAGCTTGTAAAATTTACAGATCAGACTAGGCAATACAATCAATAACAGTGGGAGCGCAATTAAAAAACCACCAATTACAGCTATAGCCAGTGGTTGATGAAGCTGGGCTCCCGCTCCTATACCTAATGCCAATGGAAAAAGAGCAATAATTGCCCCAAGGGCTGTCATCAGCTTCGGTCTTAAACGTGTAGAAATTGCATAGGTAATGGCTTCATCCATGTCTTTTTCATGCAGAGACTCTTTAAACTGCAGAAAAGTGAAGATTGCATTTTCCCCAATAATCCCTACGATCATAATTAAACCTGTATAGCTACCTACATTTAAAGGGGTATGTGTTAAAAACAAAGCGAGATAACTTCCCGAAATTCCCAATACCGAGATCGTCAAAATGATAAATGCAACCCGAAAATCTTTAAAGAGAAATAAGATCACACTAAAAACCAGTAAACTAGATGCAATTAAGATCGTCAACAGTTCCTTAAAAGATTGTTGCTGGTCGGCATAAGCCCCACCGTACTCAATATGGTATCCTGAAGGTAAAGCAATCTTAGCCCCCACTTCCGACTGGATATCCTTCATTACGCTACCCAAATCACGGCTGTCCAACCTGGCAGTAACCACGCCTATAGACTGGAGATTCTCACGATCAATCTCTGCTGAACCTGTTTTCAATTCCACCTTAGCCATATTTTGGATTGGGATCACTGCGCCTCCTGGAAGAAAGATCTTTAACCGCGCCAAATCTGCTGTACCAAAATTTCTGCTTCCTGGGTAGATCATCCGTATAGGAGAAAGTTGTTGTTTATCATAAAGTTGCCCGATAATATTGCCCTGCAGCGCAGTTTGAACCTGAAACTGAAAACTGGCCGGACTAACTCCATACTGGGCAAGCATGCTGAAGTCTGGCTGAATATTTAAAGTGGGCCCTGACAAAACAATTCCGTTAAATACGTCTGCCGTACCATTTACCTGATGGACAACATCAGCAACTTTCTTAGCCATAATCTGAAGTTTTTCCTGGTCGCTACCAAATATTTTAACTTCTATTGGTTGCGTAGAACTCATCAGATCTCCAAGCATATCTCCTATCACCTGACCAAAATCTACTTTGAGCGCAGGCTGAGTGGTTTCGATTTTTGCCCTGATCTCTGCAATAACTTCCTCCGTTGTTTTACTTCTGTTCTTCTTTAACTGGATCAGGTAATCGCCGGTATTGGGTTCAGTGATGAAAAAGCCCATCTGTGTACCGGTTCTTCTGGAATATGCTTCTACTTCTGGAATTTTAACGAGTTGTTTCTCCACTTCCCTTAGCGTCCGGTCTGTTTCGGCAAGTGAAGTTCCCGGAGGGGTACTATAGTCAAGTACAATACTACCCTCATCCATTTCAGGAAGAAATCCAGTTTCCAGATGTGGAAAAACCAGTACAATAGAAGCCACAAGTACTACAATCATGATCAAACTGATGTATGGCCTGTGAATGAAATACCCAATCCATTTCTGGCTTTTTACCTGATGGGCATCTTCCGGCTTTTCTACAGTGTTGAGCTGACTGTTCCTCGTTAGAAACAAGTAAATTACAGGCAAACCAATCCAGGTTACAAAAAAAGAGCAAACTAGTGTAATGATCATGGTATTGGTCATCACCTGGAAATAAGATCCGGCCACGCCTGTCATCAAAACAAATGGTATAAAAATAACAATCGTATTTACGGATGAGCCCAGCATTGCCGGAAACAAGTAATCTACAGCTTTCTTCAGTAGTGTAACTGTTGGCTCTTCGGGATGCTCTTCGTGAGTCCGGTGAATCTGTTCTACCACAACTATGGCATCATCTATGATCAAACCTATTGCTGCCGCAATAGCACCTAATGTCATAATATTTAAGGAATAACCAATAAAATACAAAACGATAATGCTTAGACAAAGCGTTACAGGGATGGTAATAAGGATGGTTGAACTCGCTTTTAACGATCTTAAAAAGATAATAGCCACTACAATCGCTAGCGCCAGACCTATAAGTAAGCTATCCCGTACACTCTTAACTGATTCATTGACAAAATCGGCCTGTACATAATAAGGCTTAATAAATACCCCGGAAGGAAGAATTTTCTTTAACTGACTGATCTTTTGATCCATCTGATCTGACAAGTCCACAAGATTTGCGTTGGGCTGTTTAATTACCGCAATTAAAATTCCATCTTTTCCATTAGCGTTGATCCTGGTGTATTCCACCCCCTCCTGAATATTCACATTTGCGACATCCTTAACTCTGACAATCCGGTTTCCATTTTTAGTCAGCGTTAAGTTTTCGAGGTCTGACTTGGTTTTAACTGTTGCATCAGTTATAGAAAGATACAAATAGTTATAATCGGAAAGATAACCATTGGATTTTATAAAGTTGGTTTGAGACAAAGCGTTGTTGATCTGATCTGGTGAAATGCCCAGTGCCGCCATTTTTTGATGATCAAGTTCAAGCCAGTATTCCTTCGTTTTTCCTCCGATAACGCGGATCTCAGATACACCACTAACCTGTGAAAGAAAGGGCTTAACTGTATAAGTGGCCAATTGCTTCAATTCAATTGGAGATTTTGTATGACTTTCCAGACTATAACCACTTACCGGTAATATCGAAGGATTCATCTTTTCTACAGATACATTTACGCCTGCAGGCAGGCTATTGCTGATTTTTTGAATCTGTGATTCAATTCGCTGCTGACTTAAATCTATATCGGCACCGCCATTCATATAAGCAGAAATCTCGCAACTTCCTCTGCTTGTTACACTGCGGATCAGCTTAAGATCAGGTATCTGTTTGACTGCATTTTCCAATGGACGTGTCACCGTAACCACCATTTTATCTACCGGCTGGAGTTCTGCATCCGCGATGATCTTGATTTTCGGAAAAGTAATTTCTGGAAATAAAGAAGTCTTCAGCTGGGTATAAGAGAACAGCCCTCCTGCAAGAATAAGGATGAGTACAACCAGCAAAGGATTTTTGTGTGAAATAAAAAAGTTCTTCATAACTACTTATCGACTTTAACTTTTGCCGTATCTGCTATTCCATAATTCCCTGTAGTGATGATCCGGTCCTTTGAATTAAATATAGGATCAATGATTTCAATCGACTGCGAATTCTCCATACCTTTTTTTACCGGAACCTTAACCGCTGTTGAATCATTAATAAGCTTCATCACCCAAAATTCATCTTCTGTTTCGTTAGCCAGGACGGCTGATTTTGGAAGCGTTTGTGCATTTGATTTTGCTGTCTTGGTTATTCTTACTTTAGCAATGAGACCTTCTGGGATGGTATGCGGTGGCTTTACCCTAATAATAATTCGCTGTGTTTGTGCAGCAGAATCTACAGATGGCATTGCCCCACCTAATGTCCCTTTCAATTTTTCACCATCGGGTAAAATAAGTTCTATATTCTTGTTTTGATCAACAACTGAACGCAATTCGTATGGAAGATCAAGCAGGAACACGAGACTATTCCGGTTGCTAATCGCAGCTAAAGCTTCGCCATCCTGAACATAGTCTCCCTGTTGATGATTTACCTGTGTTATAAAGCCGCTCTGCTCGGCACGTATTTTTGAAATTCCAGAAAATTTAAAACCGGGATCTAACTGATTTACAGCATTCCCAATTGCTTTTGCTTCTTTGGTAATCAAGGTAAACAAGATGGTATGTCCACTCACCTCTTTTCCTGGCTGTGCATTGGAAAATTGTACATAGCCATTGATATTTGCTTTAACATAACTTTTTTGCAAATAGGAACTTACTGCATTCAATTCAATAAAATCTGAAAGTGGTTTGGTTTCTACATAAGCTACTTGTACCGGTATAACCGGGGCTGCAGGTTCTGAAGCGGCTTCTTTATTTTGATTACAGGCAGTTAAGAACAACCCCGAAAACAATAACATTGGCAATAAATTCTTCATGATCATGACTTTATGCTTTATCTGTTCCAGTAATTCAGCTGATTAATGAGTTTTAAACGATTTATATTAGTTTGTCGCAATAGATTTTGTGAGCTCATATAATTATTAATAGCAATCACAAAATCTGCAATTTTCACATCTCCCGTCCGAAGGAGTTTACTGTCAACTTCTATAAGGCTTCTGGTAAATTTAATTTGCGCTTCGATTTGTTTAAACATCGAATCTGTTTCCCGGATTTGCTGTTGGAGCATATCTAACTGTTGTTTATGCTGATTAAGGAAATAGTTTCTATAATAGGAACTGGTCTGAGCCTGGAGATCAAGTTTGCTATATTGCATTTTTCTTTGGTGTCCATCGTATATAGGTATGGAAATCGTAAAACCCGCGCTCGTTCCAAAATTTCGATACGGTTGTAAAAGAAAGGACGAATTATACCCCCCATTTACATATACGCCCGCTTTTGGTTTATACGAATTGTCTACCGCTTTTCTGTCATTAACTGTTTTTAGACTGTCAATTTCAAACCGTCTAAGAAAAAAACCTTCCTGCGATAAAGGTTTCACAGGGTTAAAAATGGGCTCTTTTAAAACAACTGTCGTAGTATCGTTAATCCCAGAAAGATAATTTAATGAGGCAACATCCACTTTGTACTGCAATTCTGCCTGTTTCAATTGCAGTTGTTGTTGCTGATAAGTAACCAGAAATGTCAGATATTCGGTCTGCTTATACGCATTGGATCTGGTCAATTCTTTAAGTAAGGATTCTTCTGTTTTCAGTAAGCGAACGATATCCAGATTAAACTCAACCTGTAACTGGCTGGCGTAAGCTGTAATGTATTGATCGGTAATTGCTTTTCGGAGATCAAGTTCAGAGAGTTTGCTGGCATAGCGAATAGAATCAGCCTGCAAACGAATCGTTTTTTGTTGGTTTTGTTTTATCCCATTCCCAACAATACCATAATTCATAGTGAGCAAAGCATCCAGTGTATGAGAATTTGTTAGGGCTTCATCATAACCATAGCCTTTAATAACCGGGGCATATAAACCCGTAGAGCTAGCTGTTAATTGAGGAAGGTATCCGGCTTTCAAACGCATACTATCAATTTTGTTCATCAGCAGTTGATTGTTATAATCCTTAGCCAATGGACTAAATTTGATCGCCTGGCCAACAAAGAATTCTAAATCCTGCGCTACCGGATGAACCTGTGCCTCTCCAATATTGATCAACAAAATCGGAAACAAGAGAATTAAAAGCGTTTTTTTAAAATGTTCCATTGAATGACAATCCAAAACTATGTTGCTGATAAGAAGGCATCACATTGTAACTTAAAGCATTTTTACCTAAGATAAGTCTTTTCAGTTTAGGATAAACATAATAAGCGACTTTCGTAGAGAGTATTCCAAATCCTGCACCGGCTACTACATCGCTTACCCAATGCCTATTATTATAGAGCCTCAATACACCCGTAGCTGTAGCAACGGTATACCCAGCATAACCAATCCATGGAGATACATCTTTATACTCCTGATTTAAAAATTCGGCTGCAGCAAAGGCATTTGCAGTATGCCCAGAGGGAAAAGAATCGTACGCAGACTCATCCGGCCGTTGACGACGGGTAATTTTCTTCAAACTGGTTACAGTCCCCCCCATAATCGCCTCAGATAACACATATAAACCTGTTGCATCGATTAAAGTATGTTTTCCTTTAATCCCGGCAAGATTTAACGCATATACAGCCACAGCAGGTGCAAATTGCAAGTAATTATCCGCATGTGCTGCAAATAAAGGGTGGTCCTCCTGCAACTCATCTTTCGTACTTTTATCCAATTGCTTTACTGGCTGGAAATTAGTTAAAGACACCAATCCATAGCCAATAAACACTGCTGGTATAATAAATGAGGTCACTTTCGGTTTATAATCAATTCCTGAACTGATCAGAGAATGCTGTTTAACTGCGCTCGTATCCAGTGAATCTTTTTGCTGCGCATAACATAGACCAGGTAAACAAAACAGCCATAGTAATTTAAATATCTTCATAGCCCTAGTGGTGCTTAAATTCTCCTCTAAGCTAGATTCGAATTATGAAGAAATTCTGTAGTTACCTTATTGGACTTAAAATTTCCCCGCTATGGAGAGACCCGCAGCGTGGTTCTGGTAAAATGGCGCTGCGCTAAGACGGAGATTCTTTTGCCCTGTCAATAATCGTTTCAATGGTGGATAAACCAGGTAAGCTACTTTAGTTGATAAAATCCCTATGCCTGCCCCCGCCACAACATCACTAAACCAGTGTGCATTATTATATACTCTTAAAACAGCTGTCGCCGAAGCCACAGTATAACCAGCTACACTATACCAGGGAGAGATATCACCATACTCTTGATTGATCAGTTCTGCGCCCGCAAATGCAATTGCGGCATGACCTGATGGGAAAGAAACAAAATCAGAATGATCTGGTCGTTCTTTATCTGTTGCTTTTTTCACTATGCTCACCGACCCCATAACCAGAACACCAGAAAGAAGCATCAAACCGGTCTTATCGGCAATACGGTGTTTGCCTTTAACACCCAGGGCCTCCAATCCATATAAAGCCACAAACGGAACGTACCTTAAATAATCATCCGCATAGGTATTAAAATTTGGCCTGCGTTCATTTCTTTTCTCAGCAATGTAATGATCAAAGTTTTTAAGCGGGCCGCCTGTTAATGCGATCAGACCATAACCTGCTGCTGCAATCCCCGGAAGAAAGCTTTTAAAGCTCTTCCTGTTGGTCACCTGAATCACAGGTTTTTTTGATGAAATACTATCAATTACTACAGAATCTTTCACTTGTGTAAGACCCCGCTGCGAAAAATTGAAAAACAGAATTAAAGTGGCAAGGAAGGTAAAATAGTTTTTAGACATTGACGAATAGATGCTGTATAAACTCTCAAGGTAAGCAATTTTTGACCAATCTTCAAAATAACTACAGAATTCAATCTTATTTATGCAGAAAAAAACTGATGCGAATTTTCTTTACCTGTCTTCTTTCATTTATATTAATTTGCCCCTATTTAGCCAAAGCTCAAAACGACGCAAGAGTTACAGGAAGTATAACAGATCTTCCTTCCAAACAACCCTTGGAGTTTGTTAATATCATTTTAAAGAACCAAAAAGACAACAAAGTAACTAAACATGAAGTGACCGATAAAAAGGGTAAGTTTATTTTAGACAATATCCCTTTTGGCACTTATTATATTCTATGTACCTATATTGGTTACAGCGATACAAAGTCAAATGTATTCATTCTGGATATCAACCATCCTGCCGCAGATCTGAATTTGCAAATGAGTGGCACGGGTAAGCAGTTAAACGAAGTGGAAATAAGCGCAAAAAAAGCCCTGTTTACCAATACAATAGATAGAAAAGTCTACCATGTAGACATGGATCTGACTGCTAAATCTGGTTCAGCCAGCGACGTGCTTCAAAATGTACCACTGGTACAAGTAGATATTGATGGTAATGTAAATCTAAGGAACTCCTCTGCTATGATTTTGATCAATGGCAAGGTCTCACCCCTGATGTCTGGAAGTAACGCCGCAGCAGCACTTCAGCAATTGCCTGCAAACAGTATTGAGAGAATTGAGGTGATTACCAACCCTTCAGCAAAATACAAGCCCGATGGCGCAGGAGGAATAATCAATATTGTATTAAAGAAAAATACAAAAAGAGGGCTCAATGGGAATGCGACAGTAAATGCAGGGAACAGGGACCGCTACAATGCCAGCACCGCACTGAATTATAATACAGGAAGACTAAATATATTTGGAAGCTACAGTCTTAAACAAGATGACAGGGTAAGAACCATTCAGAACGACCGCATACAAACCGATCCAAAGAATGGATCTGTAAATGACTACCATGATTACACCCTTGCACGCGCGCGTCCTTTTTCTAATCTTGCCACACTTGGCTTTGATTATACATTAGATGAAAAAAACAGTTTCGGTGTTTCTGTAAACTACTATTTGAGAAATATGAACAAACATGATCTCGTCAACAAGAAAGTGGAAAGTGCTGCAAATGGGAACCAGGATTATGACCGAAAGAGAGAAAATCACGAACGTGAATCTTCATCTGGTACTGCGGCCTATTTTGAACATCTCTTTAACAAGCCTGAACAAAAATTACGTTTGGAACTGAATCTTGATCATAAACCAGAAATAGAAGACAACCATTATACAAATACTTACCGGCTTCCATTAATCCCAGACGAACTGGACAATACCCTGATCAAGCAAACTACAGATAACAGGCACGTTAATCTTGGCTATGAAGCTCAGGTAGGAAAAGAAGGAAAATTTGAAGCTGGCTATGCTGGCCAGTTCAACAAACAGGATATGGATTTTTATGGTGCAGCTTTTGATCAGAAGAAACAAATGTTTGTTACAGATTTAACCAAGACAAATCATTTTATCTATAACGAAAACGTGCAGGCATTATACAGCACATTCTCTACAGCGTATAAAAAAATCAGCCTGATGCTGGGCTTAAGGGGGGAATACTCCAACCTGGATTCCAGACTCATTACAACTGGCATTTCCGTGCCTAACAGTTATTTTAAGCTGTACCCAAGTCTCCACCTTGGTTACATGCTTGAAGAAAACAAGGAGTTACAACTTAATTACAGCAGAAGGGTTCGCAGACCCGAAGCCGATGACCTGAATCCTTTTCCCGAATATCCGGACCCAACAAATGTAAAAGTTGGTAATCCCTACTTGCTCCCTGAAATTATTCATTCCGTTGAACTCGCTTACCAATGGAGAAAAGGTGGTATTAGTGTACTTCCTGGAATCTATTATCGGTATACGTACAATCGTTTTACAGCAATTACCGAACCCCTGAATGATTCAGTTCTGGTCACCAGACAGCAAAATCTGGCTAGTGACCAGGCTATTGGTGCAGATGTGGTGGTATCAGGCTCTGTAGGTGAGCAATTAAATCTAAGCTTCACCCCAAATGTATTTTACAGTACTATCGACGCTTCTAACCTTGGTTACAGTTCAAAAAAATCAACAATTACATGGTCTGCAAATCTGAATGCTACTTATGCGATTACCAAAGGAACCTCACTACAAGTCAATTCCATATATAAATCAGCAAGATTAACTCCTCAGGGAAAATACCTCCCAAGCTTTGTTATGAATTGTGGCGTAAGGCAGGATATCTTACATAAAAAAGCATCTGTTTATATAACAGTTTCAGATATATTTCGTTCCATCAGGCAGGAAGCCCAATTGGAAAGTCCGTTATTGACCCAGCATATGCTCACCAAAAACAACTCTCGGATCAGTTATCTTGGCCTTAGCTATAATTTCGGAGTGGTAAAAAAGAGAAAAGACCTTCAATTTGATAATTCTGTTCAATAGTCCTAAAGCCGCAATTCCTTAATATTTTCATAACAGACAAGGAGATGTCATCAGTGGAAGATTGTTTAAAATTGCGCCCTGTCGGAAAATGATCAATGACCCTAAAAAACAAAGTACTCTGGCTAATCGCAATCAGCAGTCTCCTTCGGATTGTCATTGCAGCTACAACTGCACTTGGTAACGATGAGGTATATTATTGGACCTATGCTTTACAACCAGATTGGAATCATTTTGACCATCCACCCCTGGTTGGTTTGATGATTCGGTTGTTTACCCTGAACCTCCATTTTAGGGAAGAACTCTTTGTCAGGCTGGGGGCTTTATTTTCAAGTGCATTTTGTACTTTAATTCTCTATAGGATGCTGAGCAGATTGCACAGTGAAACTGCTGGGTGGTACGCCGCTTTATTGTATACTTCTTCTTTTTATTGCAGCATTATTGCTGGCTTACTTATCCTGCCTGATTCACCGCAGCTGTTCTTTTGGCTTATTTCAGTTTATTTGATGATGGAGGTTTTTATTATACAGCCTGAAAAACACAACAAAATGCTCTTGCTTGGGCTAAGCATAGGGCTAGCTACAATGTGTAAGGTACACGGCGTTTTTCTTTGGGTTGCTGCCGGAGCCTATATTCTGTTCTTCAACAGAGAATGGTTGGCCAGATGGCAATTGTACTTATCTATTCTGATATTTTTTCTTATCACATCTCCTATCCTTCTGTGGAACATCCAAAATCATTTTATTACTTATACTTTTCATGAAGCACGAGTCAGTTCCACTGGCGGGACCTTTAAACCACTTGATCTGCTGAGGGAATTACTCGGGGAAATTCTGTATAATAGTCCATTAAATTATCTGCTTTATTTAATTGCCTTAACAGCCTTGTTCAGAGGACAGTTTCAGATACATTCAAAATTAAAATATCTACTACTCCTGCTTGCATTTCCATTACTAGCTACCATTTGGATCATTTCCAGCTTTAACCCAACACTTCCACACTGGACAGGCCCGGCATTTATTGCTCTAATCATTTTGACGTCGATCTATCTTGCACAGCGTCAACCTGGCCCGCAAATACCGCTTTTAGTAAAAGTCAGCCTTACATTAACTGTAGTAACCATTATATCTGCATGGATATACATTAACTGTTTTCCTGGCACAATGGGCTCTAAATCAAAGGAAAACCTTGGAGAAGGAGATCCGGCACTGGACATGTACGGATGGGATCAGCTCAGAGATCAGTTTAAGTATATAAGAACGGCAGATCTCAGAAGCCATCTGATGCAGGCGTCAAGTCCGGTACTTTCCGAAAAATGGTTTCCTGCCGCTCATCTGGAATTCTATATCGCCGAACCACTGAACACCGATCTGCTTGCAGCCGGATCGATAAACAATATTCATAAATTTGCCTGGCTAAACTACAAAAGAAAACTGCTCCAAACTGGAGAAAATTGCTATTACATAACACCATCTACCCTCGCGTTCTCTCCAGAACAGCTCTATGGAGCCTATTTTAAATCCATAAGCAAGCCTATTGAAATACCCATTAAAAG
>NZ_QAIL01000409.1 GCF_003061025.1 Pedobacter sp. HMWF019
ATACCAAACCAAACAATTCATTGCTATTTCCAAAAGAAATCTTGAATTAAAGAACTGTTATTCCTAAACGAACTAAATTAAAGCATAAATATGGCAACCCATAGGGTAGTTTATGATTTGATCAATGAAAAGCTATTGCTCCATAAGATTTCTATGGGTGATGAAGCTGCTTTTAAAGAGGTATTTGATACCTATAAAGGCAGGGTATTCACGTTCGTGGAAAATTTTATTCATTCCAGAGCTGATGCAGAAGAGATTGTTCAGGAAACCTTTTTAAGTCTGTGGCAACAGCGGAACAACCTGACAAACGTAGAACATCCAAGAAATTATATTTATACCCTGGTGAGGAACAAAACCATGCGCTACATCGGTAATGCCATAAGAGATGAAAAAATGCAGCGGATCATCCTGGCAAATATGCAAACTGAAAGCAATGCTACCCAGGAGGATATGGACTTTCGTGAAAGTAAGAAACGCATAGATGAAGCCATCGCCAGACTGCCCGAACAGAAGCAGAGAATTTTCAGGATGTGCCGGGAGGAAGGACTGAGCCATGAGTATATTGCTGCAGAGACCGGACTTTCACGGAGCAGGGTGAAAAATATTATGGTTGAAGTTTTAAGATATGTGCGCCTCTTTTTGGCCCAGGAAAGCCATTTAATGGTGCTTTTTGTCTTTCTAAAAAAAATATTTTAAAAAAAATCAATTTAAGGCGGTCCTTTAAGCGCTTTCATGTAACTATAGGATAGTACTGCACAAATAGCAGTGATTTGTCCTGATGGAGAGAACAAAAGAAAGGTTTGAATACCTTCTCGAAAAATATATAAATAAAACAGTAAACCAGGAAGAATTAAAAGAGTTTTTTAATTACCTGGAACTGGATGAATATAGCCGCCGCTTAGAGACCGAGATGGAGCAGCGGTATAAAACCGTTGTGCCAGGGGCAGGTGTGCATACGGTAAACTGGGATGAAATGTTTACAGGGATTGTGTCTGCACCCGAAGAAAGAAAGGTTCGGCCTCTTTGGAAAAAGGTGCTGAAAATAGCTGCGGTATGGACAGTAGTTGCGGGTGCAGGACTGCTGGTATGGAAGGAACGCGCTGAGTATCTCAAACAAAGAACAAAGGTTGTTGCATTCCTCCACCAGGATAAAGAGCCGGGGAGCAATAAAGCGGTTCTTAAACTTGGGAATGGAAAAGAAATCATTCTTGATGCCAGGAACGAAGGATTGCTGGCCAGTCAGGGTGGAACCAAAATCAGTAAAACAGCGGATGGAATGCTGATGTATGATGCGGCCTCTGGTGATGGAAGTGATATTGAAGGTAAGTCTTATATAAATACCTTAAGCACCCCTTCCGGGGGTCAGTATAAGATCGTTCTTCCAGATAACAGCCAGGTTTGGCTGAATTCAAGTTCATCGATTTCCTTTCCGGCGGTATTTACAGGAGCTGAAAGAAATGTGACATTAACCGGAGAGGCTTATTTTGAGGTTTCAAAGGATAAGAATCATCCTTTTAAAGTAAAAGCCGGGAAAGCGGAAGTTACCGTATTGGGCACTCATTTTAATATTATGTCCTATGCAGATGAACCCCGGTCTGAAGTTTCTTTAGCAGAGGGTTCTGTCCGGGTAAATCTGGAAAGAAATTCCCAGTTGCTGGTTCCGGGTCAGCAGGCTTTATTTAGCAGTAGTTCAGATCATATCAGCCTGAAAAATATTGATCCGGAAGAGGTTGCAGATTGGAAGAACGGCTATTTTCAGTTTGACAATACACCCATCGAGCAGGTAATGCGCCAGATTAAGAGGTGGTACAATATAGAGGTCGTTTACCAGGATGTAAAGCCAGGACTCTACATTACAGGAATGATTTCCAGAACAAAGAAATTATCCAAGATCCTGGAAATGCTGAAAGAAACCAGCGGTCTGGAATTTGAAGTTGAAGCGAAACAAATCACTGTTAAAACAGGAAAGGAGACGATTATGAAGAAATAATTACTAAAATTCTAGAGGTTAACCTACAAAAATTAACCTTTCCGGATTGCGTCCCGGAAAGGTCAAAAAATCCTGCTTGGCGGCAGGGTTGAAGGGTTACCCTATTCATTGTGTCAATCAACCAATACTTAAACCCTACAAATCAAATATATGAATGATTATTCACATTCAATAAGGAGCGCTATTGCCCCTTATAAAATTGCCATACTGGTTATGAAACTCACAGGAATATTAATCCTGGTCCTTTCCCTACAGGCATCAGCAACCACTTTTGCCCAGCGGGTAACGCTCTCCAAGGACCACGTCAGTTTGAAGGAACTATTTAAAGAAATAAGAAAACAAACTGGTTACGATTTTATCTACGGTAATGAAGTACTGGAACGCACCGGACCCATCACCGTACAGGTAAAAGATAAAGAAATAGCAGATGTGCTTAAATCTATTTTTGAGCCCAGAAATTTAACTTTTACCATTAAAGACAAAGACATCCTGGTTAAAGCGGTACATGTAGCTGCGGTACCAGACCGGATTGTTACCGGGAGAGTGGTATCTGCGAATGATGGTATTGGCTTACCTGGTGTTTCGGTCAGAATTAAAGGCGGTACACTGGCCACCTCTACCAATGAAATGGGTAACTTCTCGATTCGGGTGAAGGATGGAGATGTCCTGGTGGTGAGTATGTTGGGTTTTAAAAATCAGGAGATTCCTGTTACTGGAAAAAATACCTTTAGCATTCAAATGCATGAGGATACCAATGCCCTTAATGAAGTGGTGGTTACCGGATTTCAGAACATTGAAAAGAAATTGTTTACTGGTGCCGCAACGACCATTAAAGGTTCGGATGTCAAACAGGACGGAGTGATAGACGTGAGCCGTATGCTGGAAGGTAAAGTGGCCGGTGTATCGGTGCAAAATGTTTCCGGAACCTTTGGTACGGCACCTAAAATACGTGTTCGCGGAGCAACTTCCATTTCTGGTGAGAACAAGCCACTTTGGGTAGTAGACGGAGTGGTACTGGAAGACATTGTAAACATTTCCAACGATCAGCTTTCGAGTGGTGATGCGACCACTTTAATCGGGTCATCTGTTGCCGGGATCAATGCGGATGATATCGAAAGTTTCAATATCCTGAAAGATGCTTCTGCAACGGCTTTGTATGGCGCAAGAGCGATGAATGGTGTGGTCGTGATCACCACTAAAAAAGGAAAGGCTGGAAATACGACGATTAATTACAGTGGGAATTTTTCTACCTTTTTGAAACCAAGCTACGATACTTATAATATTATGAATTCAGCAGATCAGATGTCTGTATATGCTGAAGTTTACCGTAAAGGCGGTTTATCACCTAATATTGTGAACGGTATGAATGGCGGAGTATTTGCTAAAATGTACCAGCAGATCAATACATTTGATGCGACTTCCGGACAGTTTGGTGTAGAAAATACGCCTGAAGGAAGATCCGCCTTTCTAAAGCAGTATGCGAAAGCAAACACCGATTGGTTTGATGTACTTTTCCGGAATTCTTTTGTACAGGAACATTCCCTGAGCATTTCTTCAGGATCTGAGAAATCGCAGCATTATTTCTCTATGGGTTATTATAATGATAACGGATGGACCATTGCAGACAAGGCCAAACGTTATACAATGAACCTGCGTGGAAATTATACCCTTTCACCAAAATTGAATATAGGTATCCTGGCTACAGGCGCTTTTCGTCAGCAGAGGGTACCAGGAACACTGGGCCGCACCAGCAATGTTGTGGAAGGTAAATATACCCGTGATTTCGACATCAATCCATTTAGTTATGCGCTAAACACCAGCCGTACTTTAAGACCATATGATGAAAATGGAAACCTGGAGTACTTTACCCGTAATTATGCGCCTTTTAACATTATAAAAGAATTAGATAACAATTATATCGATCTGGATATGATTGATATGAAATTACAGGGGGAACTGAACTATAAATTCCTGAAAGATTTTGAATTCAGATCTGTTGGCGCCATGCGTTATGTTAAGACCACGCGCGAACACAAGATTACGGAATATTCCAATATGGCAGCGGCTTACCGCTATATGCCAAACTCTACCATCACCAATGCCAATATTTTCCTGTATGATGACCCTGATCATCCGGAGATCATTGACAAAGAAACGGTATTGCCACAGGGTGGTTTTTACAACAGGAATGATGATTACCTGTTGAATTTTAACGTAAGAAACCAGATCAACTGGAGGCATGATTATGGTAAGCATGCCCTGAGTGCGTTTGTCGGGCAGGAGATCAAATATGCAAACCGTCAAAACAGTTTCAGCAATGGTTATGGTTACCAATACGATAAGGGAGGTAAACCTTTCATTGATTACCGCATTATAAAAATGCAACTGGAAGGCAATTACAATTATTATGGAATGGACCAGTTCTATGACAGATATGCAGCCTTCTTTGCAAACGGAAGTTATTCTTACGACTCAAAATACATTATTAACGGTACCTACCGGTATGATGGAAGTAACCGTTTAGGAGAAACCAGTAAAGCCAGATGGCTACCAACCTGGACCATAAGTGGTGCCTGGAATGTGGACGAAGAAGACTTCATTAAGAAGATTCCAAGCATCAGCTTTTTAAAACTGAGGTTAGGATACGGATTAACCGCGAGTATGGGAAGTGCAACCAATTCATCGGTGGTATTGACCAACAGTACAACCTTGAGACCGAGGTTATCTGAAGTGGAGCCGAGGATTGAACTGGATGGTTTGGAAAACTCTGAACTGACCTGGGAGAAACAATACGAAACGAATATAGGTGTGGACCTGGGGCTATTTCAAAGCCGTGTAAATTTCTCTTTCGATTATTACAGAAGAAATGGTTTTGACCTGATCGGAAGTTTCCGTACTTCAGGTATTGGAGGGGAGTTCACCAAATACGCCAATTATGCGGATATGAAATCGCGGGGGGTAGAGATTACGCTTGGCGGTATGCCGGTCAAAACAAAAGATTTCAGCTGGTCAACTAATTTTACTTTTGGGTACTCTAAAAACAGGATTTCAAACTTAAAGAGCAAGCCGCGTATCTACGATTTAATCGTACCAGAAGGCGGTCCTAAAGAAGGTGGAGCGGTAAGAGGCTTGTATTCTATAGATTTCAAAAAGTTAAATGGTGTTGGTGTACCTACTTTTATAGACGATTACGGACAGCTCAATACCAGTGTTTATGTTCAAAGTACCACAACAGATTACCTGAAATATGAAGGCCCGGTAGATCCTCCGGTTACTGGTGGCTGGACCAATACATTTAGATATAAAGATTTCTATTTTAACTTCTTTGTTTCTTACCAAACGGGTAACAAGATCAGGTTAAACAATGTTTTTTATACGACCTATGACGACAGTAAAGCCATGCCAAGAGAATTTCTGGACAGATGGACTCTACCTGGAGATGAAAACATGACCAATATTCCTGCAATTGCTGATTATCTGATGGTTAAGTCTTTGGCTGGTAAATATCCGTTCACTGCTTATAACTATTCTTCAGACAGGGTTGCAGATGGTTCATTTGTACGCCTTAAACAGGTAGCTATAGGTTACGATCTGTCCAGGAAATTTGCAAAGACCATTGGTGTAAACTCTCTGTCTTTAAAATTACAAGGTAACAACATCTGGCTGATCTATGCGGATAAAAAATTAAAAGGCCAGGATCCGGAGTTCTTTGGTTCTGGTGGTGTGGCATTGCCTATCCCGCAACAATTTACATTGTCCTTAAAAGTTGGAATTTAAAAGCATTTGAAATGAAAAAATATACTGCATATTTATTGATCTCTATAGCATCCCTGGGTACCGGATGTAAAAAATATCTGGAGCAGGCTCCGGATCAGCGGACCAAATTAAATACCCCGGAAAAGGTTTCAGAGTTATTGGTAACAGCTTACCCTAGCGGAAGCTATATTATGCTTGCCGAGGCCATGTCTGACAACCTTTCTTTTAACAGTACAACCGGATATGATAAACCTGAAAACAGGGATGCCTATTTCTGGAAGGATGTGGAAGGTACCGGACAGGATACCCCGAATAACTATTGGAATGACTGCTACGCGGCTATCGCGGCTGCGAACCAGGCACTTGATGCGATAGATAAAATAAGTGATCCGCAGAATTACAGCGCTCAAAAAGGGGAGGCCCTGGTTGCCCGCGCTTACGCTCATTTCATGCTGGTTACTTTTTTCTCTAAATGTTATGATCCGGCAACGGCAGCAACTGATCCGGGTATACCCTATGTAACCACACCGGAAAGTGTAGTTCTTAAAAACTACGAAAGAAAAACAGTGACCTACGTGTACGAGCAGATCGAAAAGGACTTACTTGCTGGTATTCCATTATTAAAGGATGAGCAATACCGGGTTCCGGCATATCATTTTACCCATAAGGCAGCCTATGCCTTTGCCACCCGATTTTACCTCTTTAAAAAAGACATGGCCAAAGTTGTTCAATATGCTGGCCTGGCTTTCCCTGCCAATAATTTTGCGGCTAATGTTCGTCCGTGGCTGGCTTTTGGTTCTCCAACAGGAGGTTCTACCGAGATTGCACAGAATATGTCGAGCGCAGCCAATCCGGGTAATCTGTTGCTTTGTGAAACATCTTCATGGGCAGCAAGAAATTATGCAAGAACAATTTATTCTTTGAGCCAAAATCGTTTGAATAGTATTCTTGCTCCGGTTGGTTTAAGCCTGAATGCATATAAGACCTATTCTTACTCTTCTACCTTCTATTTTGTGCCAAAACTTTATGAACATTTTGTACGTACCAGTATCAATGCAAGTACAGGAGTGGGTTATCTGATGCAGTCTTTGCTGACTACTGAAGAGGTGCTTTTAAACAGGGCTGAAGCCTATATCATGCAAGGAAAGTATGCAGAAGCACTTACAGATATGAATACACTGATCAGCACCAGAATGACGAATTATGTTGCCGCAAGCAGCAACTTAACAGAGACAAAGATCACCACCTATTATGCGGCCAAAACCGAGGATGTGAAACAAGCTTACCTGTATGCGCTTTTGGATTTGAAGCGTGCCGAATTTGTGGAAGAGGGTATGCGATGGATGGATATCCTCCGGTTAAAAATGACTGTTACACATCTTGATGCCAATGGAAACACAATGGAACTGGCTGCTGACGACAAGCGTAAGCTTTGGCAGTTGCCTTCAGAAGTTACTCTTGCCGGTCTGGCACAAAATCCACGTTAATTTTAGAACCAAGAACATGAAAAGACAATATATTTTAATCTTACTCTTTTTTGTTGCCTCCTTCCTGGGCTGTAAAAAGAACGAAAATCTTGATCGGGATATCGTTGGTCTGGGTGGCGATACCTGGGAGCAAACAGCACTGGACCAGTGGCTGTATAATAACTTTACCAAGCCTTACAACATCAGTGTAAAATACAGATGGGATGGTACGGAATACGACAATTCCAAAACACTTACTCCACCTAAATTCGAAAAAGTACAGCCTTTAATGGAGGTGGTTAAATCCTGCTGGATTGATGCTTACACGGCAGAAATCGGACAGGATTTTATAAAACGATTTGCACCTAAGCAATATGTACTGGTGGGTAGTTTACAATACAACTCCGGTGGTACGGTTACTTTAGGAGAAGCAGAAGGTGGTGTTAAGGTCACTTTATTTAATGTCAATAATTTTGATAAAACAGACCGTTCGGTTGCAAAGAGGGTATTGAAAACGATACACCACGAATTTACACACATCCTGAACCAGACCGTTACCTATCAGAAGGAGTTTCCAATGGTGACTCCGGCCGGATATACGGCAGATTGGAACAACAGTTCAGCTTTTGCAGCAAATGGTTTCATTAGCCAGTATGCCCAGGCTGCTCCTGGTGAGGATTATGCCGAGATGGTTTCTATTATGCTGACCGAAGGAAAGCAAGGATATGAGGCGATTTTAAAGGCCAATACATCTGCTACAGCAGTGGCTGCTATCCGGGCAAAAGAACAATTGGTGGTGAGTTATTTTAAACAGACCTGGGGCATTGATATTTATGCGCTGCAAAGCCGCGTACAAATTGCGTTGAACCAGACTGCGCCGCTTTCGCCCTTAACTTATTTGGGTTTTGGAAAGAACAATACGGCTTTAACCGTTAACCCAGACAATTTACCAGGTTTATCAGCTGATTTTAAAGACGTTTTTGCTGCTGCAAAAACAGGCTTGGCATTGGTAGGAGGTGCAGGGCGTATCCTGGATAATTTCAATATTCTTTATCCTGCTGCAAATCAGATGGTATTGAGGTTAAATTACCGCAGCTCAACAGGAAGTGCTTTGGTGGCCAATTTTACTTACAATGTAACTTCAGATGCTAATGGTAATATTTCTCTTGTGCTGGCGAGTACCGACGGTAATGCCGGGGTTATTGCTTCAGGTGTAACCAGTTTAACAAATTATCTGACACAGAATAAATTTACTTATAAGTGGTTTTATAGTCCGAATTATGCATCAGAATATATCGGTCTTTTTAAAACAGCTGATCCAACATCTTTCTTCTTTGGTGTTCCTGGTAATTAATTCATTCTAAAAATATATTCCAATGAAAAAAATAATATATATTCTGCTGGTTGTAGTTGCTTTTATAACCAGTTGTAAAAAAGATCAGGACCCGATCTTTGATGATCCTGACACCAGGCTGGCAAAGGCTTTAGATGCGGATAAGAGTCAGATTACCTCGGCAACCAATGGCTGGAAAGCGATGATTTACCCTAAAGGTGGAAAGGGTTTCTCTTTTTATTTTCTGTTTGGTGCAGATGGTAAAGTGAAAATGTTGTCTGATTTTAATGCAGCTACAGCTACGACCTTGCAGGAAAGCACTTATCGTTTGAAAGCGCTGCAACGTCCTACATTGATTTTTGATACCTACAATTATATCCATTTGGCTGCAGATCCTGATGCTTCGGTAAGCGGTGGTGCTTCTGCATCTGGTTTGTCTTCGGATTTTGAATTTGCCTTTGCTTCTGTAGCGGGCGATAGCATCAAAATGGAGGGAACTTTTAACAGCAATAAAATGGTGATGATCAAACTGGGTGTTGAGGAGTCGAAAGCCCTGGTGGCGGGTGGGCTTAAAACGATGACTGAGGCGAATACAGCTTACTTACAGCTAAATAAAAACCCTTATTTGCTGTTTTCTGATGGGACTAAAGGTGCCATTTTGATTGATCCTGTTGCAAAAACGGTGAAGTTAAATTATCTGGACAGTAAAGAAGTCAGTCAGTTGCAAACAGTAAATTTTGCTTATGGCATCAATAAAATTACACTCAGCGGTTATTTGAAATATGGTAATTTCAGTTTTAATGAGTTGTTATACGATCCGGCTGCGAAGATCTATTATGCCATGTCTGGTAGTACCCGTATTGACTTGCAGAATTCTGTAACACCTATTATTCCGCTCAGAACCTTGTTTATGCCGGCTGGAAAGGATTATTCTCAAATGGAGTACAATCCGGCTACTGTGGCCGCGAACTTGTCTTCTGATTTTAATACGAAATATAATGCGGCCAAGACTGGTTTAGCGGCTGTGGGAAATGCAGGCCGGACATTGGACGCTGTGAGGGTAATCATCAACCTGGATAATACGATGAGTTTAAGGTTTTATTACCACAATACTGCGAATTCGAATTTTCAGGCCAATATGACTTATAGCTATTCGAGGGATGCAAATGGAACGTACTCTTTTGTGTATCTGGCTTCGGATGGTAATGCGGGTGTTGTTGGTGGTGGTTTGACGTCGTTAAAAGATTACTTCAGTAACAATACATTTAAAGTGGATTGGGTTTCTAATCCTGGTGGAGGGGCTTCTTATGGTGGTTTTTATACAACTGCTAATCCGGCTTCCTTCTTTTACGGTACTTTAATTAAGTAGATTAATTTTAGTGTGAATAGGGAATGGGGTATCCGTGGATTCGGATACCCCTTTTTTGTACATGATGCTTTTGGAGGTGAATTTTTTGGAAAATTCTGTACAGCTGCTTCAAGACTAACGATATCAGGCGGGCTGAAGGGCCCGCAGATCTCTGAGGTCTTTCCGCAGCGTACGAGAATTTTCCGTCGCAAATTGCAGAAAAGGGTGGGTGACCGTGTAGGGTGTTGAGAGTAGGGTGTGGCGAAGCAGGGCGTGGAGCAGCAGACAAGCAGGGCGTGGAGAAGCAGGGGTGTGGAGAAACAGAGAAGCAGGGTGTTGAGAGTAGGGTGTAGAGAAGTAGGGTGCGGGGAGTAGTTTTCTTTTTTTATAGTTTGTTTTGAAACTATTTGTAAGTCAGTGTGTTTGTTGATTGGGTTCAGCTGCTTATTTATGGAGTCAAAGAGACATACGCTAACAATGCTTTCTGAAAAGGGTGTTTTGTTTTTGGTGGTGTTTTGTCTTGTCTTTCAATGGTCTTGTACGGTAAAACGACCCTTGGTTAAAGTAGGATCTGAGGTTAGAACTGATGTGACGCCTGCGCCTGTCGCGCAGATGAACAAAAGTGACGTTGATTTTCAGTCTGAGTTTAGTAAGGTTTTTAAGCGTAACCTGAATGATCTGGTGTATCCGGAGCTGATCCATCATTTTTATGAGAAGGAGAATTATCAGCCTGTACTGATTTCCAGATTCCTTATTGATCATTCTATTGAAGGTTTTCTGGATTATTTGTCGCAGGCGGGTAAGCATGGGCTAAATCCGGAGTTGTTTGGTTTAATGGTTATTCAGAAACGATACGATGAATATCTGGAACAAGGATCAGTTTCTGGTAAAGAAAGCTACAGGAACAGTATGGAACTGGAATTATCGGTAGCAAGTGCCTTGATTAAGTACAGTTTGGTATTGCAATATGGTTTGACTGACCCCGCAAAGATTTGTCCTCATTACAGCACGCTGACCTTAAGGCCGGATAGTGCAGCTATTTCTCATGTATTGGAAGTACAGTCTCTGAGGAAATACCTGGATAGTATACAGCCTAAGAACCGGCAGTACCTGGCTCTGCAGAGGGCTTTAAATGCGGAAGCGCGGACAGCCATGAAAAGCAGGGAGGAGGTTTGTATGGCGCTTGTGGTTAACCTGGAACGGTTGAGATGGAAGAACCAGCCTTCCGGGCAAACTTTGGTTCGGGTGAACATAGCTAGTTTTAACCTTGATGTTTTGAATCAGGGAAAATCGATTATGCAGATGAAGGTTTGTGTAGGGGAGAAAGGGGAGAAGGAAACCCCGCAGCTCAATAGTATGATTTATTCGGTACAGGTCAATCCGGTGTGGAATATTCCGCAAAGTATTGCCAGAAACGAGACGACTAAAAATGCCGCTGAGGATCGGTATTACCTGGCCAATAACAATATTAATGTATATAAGAAAGGTAAACTGATCGGGGATCCGGATTCGATTGACTGGAGTATGGCAGATCCGGATGAGTATTCTTTTAAACAGCAACCCGGGGAACAGAATGCCTTGGGTCGAATTAAATTTCTCTTTAAGAATGAAAGTAGTGTTTATCTTCATGATACACCGGTACAGTCTCCTTTTAAAAAAGAGATGCGGGCCATTAGTCATGGTTGCGTACGGGTAGAAAAACCACTGGAGCTTGTGTTGGCGCTTTTTGGGCAAAATGATAGATACGAACAGATCAAACGGGCCATGAGCAGCGGCTATCCTAAAGCTAAATTTATTAGACTGCCTAAACCTGTTCCCATCTGGATTACCTATTTTACGGCATGGGCAGATCAGAATGGCCTGATTCATTTGTATAAAGATGTCTATCAACTGGATCCTCTTGTGTACAGAACTTTGCTGTAATCTGTAATTGTGACCTATGTTTTCTGGACAGCTTTTATTCGGTGTCTTCGGCAGTGGAATGTGTTAGGACTTGTTGATACTTTTGTTCGTCAAACTCATTTTCACTTTTGGCAATCACAATGGTTGCGATGCCATTGCCAATGAGATTGGTAATGGATCTGGCTTCTGACATAAAACGGTCTACACCCAAAAGGATGGCTACATTCTCAATGGGCATGATCTTTAAGGAAACCAGGGTAGTGCTCAATACAATAAATCCGCTTCCTGTAACACCAGCGGCTCCTTTGGAAGTGACCATTAGTATACCCATTGCAGTGAGCTGCTGCCAGATACTGAGTTCAATGTTGAATACCTGAGTAAGAAAGATCAGGGCAGCAGACAGGTAAATAGAAGTGCCATCCAGGTTGAAAGAATAACCGGTAGGAATGACCAGACCAACTACCGATTTGGAACAGCCAAACTTTTCCATCTTTTCCATCATGCTGGGCAGTGCTGATTCAGAGGAAGAGGTACCCAGGACCACCAGAATTTCCTGACGAATGTATTTGAGATAGGCCCATAAACTGAATTTGTAGCGGTAACAGACCAGGTTAAGGACCACAAATATAAACAGAAGACAGGTGAGGTAGACCGTAAACATGATTTTGGCCATGGGCAGCAGGGTATGAAGGCCATAATTGCCCACGGTGAAGGCCATTCCGCCAAAGGCTCCGATGGGTGCCAGTTTCATCACGAACTTCATCATGTTGAAGAGTACCTGTGAGATTTTTTCAAATCCATGCAATACTGAGGCGCCGGACTCACCCATTTTGCTCATGCCGAAGCCAAACAGAATGGCAAAAAACAAGATCTGCAGGATTTCTCCCCTGGCAAAGGATTCTACAATGTTATGTGGGACGATATGGGTCACAAATTCCAGCCAGTTGATGTTGTCAGTAGCCAATGGTACGACATCTTTAATCTTTTCATGTACCGGGGTAACACCTGCCCCAGGTTTGAGGATATTGGCAACCAGTAGCCCAATAAAAAGAGCAAGGGTAGTCATCACTTCAAAATACAGCAGCGCTTTTCCGCCTACACGACCAACTTTTTTCATGTCGCCCATTTTTGCAATACCCAGTACAATCGTAAAGAAGATGATGGGCGCAATAAGCATGCTGATCATATTGATGAACGTCTTGCTGATGGTTTGGGCCGTAGGTGCAAAAGAAGGAAAGTAGGCGCCTACTTCTATACCTAAAAGGATGGCTAAGATAACTTGAAAGGTAAGGTTGCTGAAGATTTTTTTCATTGCTTGCGCTGGTTAATCGCTGTCTGGTTTAAGACAACAGCACCAGGAGGCTGTTGCTGTTGTTGGGAGTTGAATTTAAGATAATTTTTTAGAAAGCGTATGATTTATAGTTGTTAGCGGATAATAAGACAAATTTTTATAGTTTTTTAAATGCTACGTATGTGTTCTCAGATTCCATTGTAATTTTTTACTTGAAATTTAACCCGATAATTTGCAAATCTTAAAGATGTTTGATATTATTGTATTATAGTGTAGTATAGTATAGTACAGAATGCTACAGACTATACTGCTTTAACCCAACCAAATATGAAATTATGAACCCATCTTTACCAAATTATTCATGTGTTTTAGTTTGTATCAACTCCAGATTCCTTTCCGGGTAGTAAAACGATTCATTTAATGTAATGATTGGTTTACCTGTTTTGTAATAAGACAGATGATCAACAGCTATAATATTTCCCAATAAATATTTAACCAAATAAACGATGTATAAACAATCTATTGCCGTAAAGGGAGCACCAGGCATTAAGCTTAAATTTTTTCTGAGTTTAAAACTATCATGCCTTCTCCTGATGATTACTGTAGTGCAGGTCAGTGCAGCTAAGTCATCTTCTAAAAAGAATAATTTAAAAATAGCTTTATCAGAGAAAGCCATAATAAAGCCAGGTCAAACTATTGTTGTTTCAGGTGTTGTTAAGGATGCAAATGGTTTGCCTTTGCCAGGTGTTACTATAAAGGTAAAGGGAACAAATAAAGGGGTATTGACAGGAAACAATGGTAGTTACAGAATAGAGGCTGTGGATGAACAGGCGGTACTGGTATTTAGTTTCATTGGATATATTGTTCAGGAAGTTCCTGTTGCAGGTAAAACACAGGTTAATGTTGTGTTAATCGAAGAATCGTCCAAACTTAATGAGGTGGTTGTGGTTGGTTATGGTACGCAGAAAAAAGCGAACCTAACTGGTGCGGTTGCTACAGTAAGTGGAGATGAATTGACCAAACGTCCGGTAGTCAGTGCTGCAGCTATGTTGGAGGGAACAATGCCAGGTGTACAGGTCAATCAAGGATCTGGTGAACCAGGTAATGAAGGCGTATCTATTCGTATTCGTGGTAACGGTACATTTAGTAGTGCTGGTTCTGATCCGCTGGTTTTGATCGATGGTGTTCCTGGTAATTTTAGTGATGTGAACCCAACAGACATCGACAATGTATCGGTACTTAAAGATGCAGCCTCTGCTTCTATTTACGGGTCCAGGGCAGCTAATGGTGTAGTTTTGGTGACCACCAAACAAGGAAAAGCTGGGAAGATGTCGGTTCAATATGATGGAAACCTGGGGATTTATAAGCCGACGAAGATGTTTAAACTCATCACCAATTCTGCACAATATATGGAATTGTATAATGAGGCAAGGCTGAATTCGGGATTGAATGATGTGAACAGCCTTTACCCTCAGGACCAGATTGATCTGTACAGAAACAGTACAGACCGTTTGAAATATCCTAATACCGACTGGTTGGGTTTGATCTTCAAAACGGCGCCTACTCAAAACCATAACCTGACTTTTAACGGGGGGAACGATAAGACGACTTATAATGTGTCCTTAGGTTATGTAGACCAGAACGGTATTATTAAAGGATTTAATTACAAAAGGTATACGGGCCGTGTGAATCTGACTTCAAAAATAAATGACCACATCAAATTTGGTACAAATATTTTGCTAAAAGGGGGAACTACAGAATCCATACCTGGAGGCTCTAAAGATCTTTTCCTCTCTGCCATGTCGCAGGCACCTACTTATGGTCCTTTTTTACCAGATGGTAGCGGCCGTTATACTTATAAGGCCTATGATTTTGAGTACAACAATAAAAATGCGGTTGCGGTATTGGATAAAAAATTTACCCACAATACTAATGATTATGCGGTAAATGCCCAGGGCTGGATAGAAGTCCAGTTTACTAAAGACTTGTCCTGGTATACAAAGGGTGCTGTAAATATCAATATGGATAAATACAAGGATTTTAAATCTACTATTGACGAATATTACTACAGGTCTGGTCAGTTTGGTACATCCCTGGATTTGGGAAAGGGATTGACTGATCAGGATGAACAAACCGTTTACACCAACTTGTACAGTTATTTGAACTATGCCCACGATTTTAATGGCCATAATATTAAAGCACAGGGAGGTTACAGTATTGAACAGAGTAAGTATTCTTATTTACAAGGATATCGTAAGAATTTTGCTGATGAGAGTTTGCAAGAGCTCAACGCAGGTGGGGCAGATTTGCAAAACTCGAACGGTACGTCCAACCAGTGGGCGATTATGTCTTACTTTGGCCGTTTGAACTATGATTATAAGGGCCGTTATTTATTAGAAGGTAATTTACGTTACGATGGGAGTTCCAAGTTTTACGGAAAAAATAAATGGGGCGTATTTCCCTCTTTTTCTGCCGGATGGCGAGCTACAGAGGAGCAATTTGTAAAAGACCTTAACTTAACCTGGCTGAATAATTTTAAATTAAGAGGTTCATGGGGTAAACTGGGCAATCAAAAGGTTGCAGTGGGTGGTTATGAAAAATTATATCCATATCAGGCCTTATTGGATTTGACAGGTAATTATTCTTTTGACAATTCGACCTTATCAACAGGGGTAGCACAAACAAGCTTGAATAACCCTGACATCAAATGGGAGACCACTACAATGACAGACATTGGTGCAGATATTACGCTGTTTAAGAATTTCAATGTTACTTTTGACTGGTATAAGAAAAGAACTACGGATATTCTCAGACAGTCACAAGTGACTGCAATTGTTGGCTTAAGCGCACCATTTATTAACGACGGAACTGTTGAAAATACGGGTGTAGAATTAGGCTTGAATTATAACAATGTGATACAGAGTGGAGCACTAAATGGTTTGAGTTACAACTTTGGCGTAAACCTGGACCGCTTTAAAAATAAATTGGTAAAATACGGTCAGCAGGATATCTATGACTATACAACAAATTTAGAAGGCCAACCTATCGGGAATTTTTATATGCTGGATGTGATTGGTATCTTTCAGTCTGCACAGGAGGTGGCCAATTCTCCAAAACAATTTAATGACAACACTTTACCAGGCGATTTAAAATATAAAGATGTAAATGGTGATGGAAAGATTGATGCCAATGACCGAACATTAATCAGCGGTGCTTACCCGAAACTGAACTATTCCTTTAATATGGGAGCTAACTTTAAGGGCTTTGATTTTTCAGCCAGGTTCCAGGGCGTTTATGGTGTAAAATCTTATGTTTCGGGCTGGGGTGTTACGCCATTTGTTCAGGGATCGCCTCCAACAACAGATTGGTTAGATCGCTGGACTCCGGAGAATCCTTCTACAACTATGCCGCGCATTTACTGGGGCTGGAGTGCACCTCAAAAATTCTCCCGTGCTTCTAGTTACTTTTTACAGGATGCCTCTTATTTAAGACTTAAGAATGTGGTTTTAGGTTATACGCTTCCAACAAAAGTAACTAAGGGTATCGGCCTTGAGCGGGTTAGACTTTACTTTTCAGGAGATAATCTTTTTACTTCTACAAAGTTTAAAGGGCTTGATCCGGAGCGCTATGGCAATGGCGATTTGGTTCAGTATCCCCAAAATAAAATTTATTCCTTTGGTCTAAACGTTACTTTTTAATTGATCCTATGAAAACTCGTATTATAACAACTGTATTATTTGCATGCCTCTCTTTGGGCGCATGTAAAAAATCACTGGAACTGAATCCACTGGATCAGATCGCAGCGTCAAACTTTTACAAATCGAAGCAAGACTTTGACAGGGCACTTGCAGCTGTTTATTCGTCAATGCAGGGAGAAGAATTTTCTTATGGCATGCCTTTTCGGGACGGATTTACAGATAATGGCTATAACCAATTTAATTCTGGTAGTGCAAATGATTTTTTGCAAGGAAATTTAAATCCAACAACAGGTGGGTATGAAACCGGAATCTATAACGACAGTTATTCAGGAATCACCAGGGTGAACATTCTTCTTAAAAATCTTACTGCCTATACGGGTTCGGACATCAGCGATGCCGATAGAAAGGCCTATCAAGCTGAAGTTCGTTTTATCCGTGCGTATTTCTATTTCCAGTTGTACAGCATTTATGGAGACGTTCCATTGGTTTTAGAGCCATTGGATCTCAGTACTCAAAAACAGCCTAAGGTTCCTGCAGCTCAGATCTTAACCCAAATCATTGCTGATTTAGACTTCAGCATAGCGAATCTAAATACGAACGCTTATTACGCTAATGGAGGTCATGCTGCATCATCCTCTGCAAAGGCTTTAAAAGCCAGAGTACTGATGTTTTCCGGATACGGAACAACGGGAACTCCTGATCTTACGGTTTTGGCACAAGCCAGAGACCTTTGTCTGGATGTGATCAAACAATACAAACTGAGTACTAATTTTGAAGACATATTCCGTGATGCGACACAAAAGAACAACACCGAAATTATTTTTTCTGTTAACTTTTTAGCACCGAGTAATACGGCGCCATGGGATATGTATTATGGTGACTGGGTGGCTTCCTCTCCTTTAAAAAACTTCGTTAATGATTTTGAGTGTGCAGATGGTCTTCCTTATGGTACCTCTCCATTGACGGATACAAGCAATCCTTTTAACAATCGTGATCCAAGATTAAAGAAAACGGTGTTTGTTGACTTTGTAGATTTTGGTAATGGTAAAGTACACCATCCGTCAAATCCTCGTCCAACAGGTTATGGAGTGATTAAATTTTTGGAACCGAACAACATCCCTTATGGATTTTCTACGCTGAGCCAGCAGGATGCGGTTATCCTGAGGTTAGCTGAAGTATTGTTGATGTATGCTGAGGCTCAAAATGAAATAGCCGGACCGGATCAATCGGTTTATGATGCCATGAGAGATTTAAGGGCGCGTGTGGGCATGCCGGCCTTCCCTGCGGGGTATAATCAGGCGCAGATGCGGCAAAGAATACGTCATGAAAGACGTATTGAACTTGCCTTCGAAGGTTTGCGTCACTACGACCTGCTCAGATGGCATATTGCCGGGGATGTTCTAAACAAGGTTACAGATAGTCCGGTTTCTTATCATTTTGAAGATAAGTTTTACAAATGGCCGCTCCCGCAAACAGAAATTGATAAAAGTGGGGGAGTACTCGTCCAAAATCCTAATTACAAATAAACGGAATTCGCCATGGTACATGATATGCCATGGCGAATTACTTTTACATACACACACACAGGTAATTAACTAATCCTCTAGTAAGAAATGAAATTTGGAAAGATCCTCTTTAGTTTTTGCATTTTACCCCTAATCGTCAGCGCGCAGGAAAAGAAAGTAACTTCATATGTCAATACTTTTATCGGAACAGGCCCTGTTGATGGTAACAGTTTATCGGGAAATAACTTTCCTGGTGCAGCTGTCCCTTTTGGCATGATACAATTAAGCCCGGATACAAAAGATGTTCCGGACTGGAATGCCGCCTCTGGTTACGATTATAACGACAAAACCATTGCAGGGTTTAGCCATACCCATTTAAGCGGTACAGGTGCGGCTGATTTTTTTGATTTGTTGTTTATGCCTACTACTGGAAAGGTATTTACCACAGCTGGTGAGGAGAAGAATACCGCAAGCGGTTACCGGTCTCGATTCAGTCATGATCAGGAATCTGCAAGGCCTGGTTATTACCAGGTGAAATTGCTGGACTATGGCATCAACGCGGAACTTACTGCTACTACACATGCCGGTTTTCACCGCTATACTTATCCTAAGAACAGCACCGGCCATGTGGTGCTGGATTTGAACCATACCTTGAACAAAAACAGCTGGTCTACAAAAATTATTCAATCTCAGATCAGGGTGATAGATCAGCATACCATTGAAGGTTTCAGGATACTGACAGGTTGGGCAAAACTGCGTAAAGTCTATTTTAGAGCGGAATTTTCAAAACCTATTTTAAAGACGTTAATTGTTAACGGTGATAAAGAATATGAAAATGAACCGGTGGTGAACGGTAGTGATTTACGAGCTGTATTTGATATAGATACCAGGGATGGAGAACCATTACTCCTCAAAGTAGGGATTTCAGCAGTGAGTACTGAAAATGCGAAAAATAACCTTCAGGCAGAAATATCCGATTGGAATTTTGATCGTAGGGTAACGCAGGCAGATTTGTTGTGGGAAAAAGAACTGAGTAAGATCATGGTGGAAGGTTCGGCCAAGAAGAAGGAGATCTTCTATACCAGTTTATACCATGCCTTCCTGCAACCTAATACGATGTCTGATGTGAATGGCGATTATATTGGTACGGATGATGTTGCCAGAAATAGCAAAGACGGTGCTTTTTATTCCACTTTTTCTTTATGGGATACGTACAGGGCAGCACATCCGTTGTATACGCTGGTTCAACAGAAACGCAGTACAGCGTTTATTCGCAGTTTATTGTCGCAATACGATACCTATGGTTATCTTCCCATCTGGCAGTTATGGGGGCAGGAGAATTATTGTATGATTGGAAATCATTCTATTCCGGTACTGGTGGATGCGATATTAAAAGGGATAGATGGAATTGATGTAGAACGTGCTTATGAAGCAATTAAAAGATCCTCCATGATTTCCCATCTCAATTCACCGTTCCGGATCTGGGAAAAGTACCACTATATTCCTGAAGACTTGCAAACGCAGTCTGTGTCCATAACGCTCGAAATGGCTTATGATGACTGGTGTGTAGCTCAACTGGCTAAAAAGCTGGGCAAAACAGGAGATTACACTTATTTCCTAAACCGGTCCTCTTATTATAAAAACTTATACGATCCTAAAATTAAGTTCTTCCGGGGCAAAAATTCGGATGGAAAATGGATAGAGCCCTTTGATCCGCTAAAATATGGGTCTAATGGAGGAAATCCTTTTACAGAAGGCAATGCCTGGCAGTATTTCTGGTACGTGCCTCAGGATATTAAGGGGCTGATACAGTTAACTGGAGGAGAACAGCAATTTGCAGAAAAACTGGATAAATTTTTTACGCTTGAGGGGGGGTCTGAGGAAACCAATAACAATGCTTCTGGTTTTATCGGGCAATATGCACATGGGAACGAGCCCAGTCATCATGTGAGTTACTTATACAACTATGTTGGTCAACCTTGGAAAACCCAGTTTTATACGGCAAAAATTGTAAATGAACTTTATACCGATAGCCATGCAGGGTATCCCGGCAATGAAGATTGCGGGCAAATGTCATCCTGGTATGTATTCAGCTCAATGGGGTTCTATCCAGTAAATCCAGCCAATGGCATCTATGCCATCGGCTCGCCCTCATTTGAAAGTGCAGAGATCCGCATGGAAAACAACAAAACATTCAAGATCACAGCAAAAGGTGTTTCTGATCAGGCAGTCTATATTCAGTCTGTTAAATTAAATGGGAAAGCTTATCCCTATATTTATATCTTGCATAAAGACATTGTAAACGGAGGGCTGATGGAGTTTGTTATGGGAAATAAGCCCAATAAGAATTGGGGGGTTAAATCAAAAGATAGAATACCAGATCAAATCAATTAAAGAAATATGAACATCGGTACAAAATATATAAAGATAATATTAGGGCTGGTATTTGCATCCGGCATAGCGGATGCACAGGGGAGTAAGACAGGAGAAACCAAAGGGCTTAAAATTTGGGACGATAAGCCTGCAAAGGATTGGATGACACAGGCCTATCCTATCGGTAACGGAAAAATTGGCGCCATGATCTTTGGTGGTGTTGAACAGGAACATATTCAGTTTAATGAGAGCAGTTTATGGACAGGTGATGAAAAAGAGACGGGAGCATACCAGGCTTTTGGAGATATTTACATCGATTTTGACCACAGCAAGCCTAGTCAGGTTAAGGATTATAAAAGAGCTCTGAATCTCAGCAGTGCCCTTCATACAATAGAGTACAAAGAAGGCAGTGTGAATTATTCAAGAGAATATTTTGCAAGCTACCCGGCTCAGGCCATGGTTTTTAGCTATACGGCAAAAGAGAAAAACGCTTATACCGTAACCATCAAACTGAAAGATGCACATGCAGCTAAAACATACGGACAGAGAGATCGGTTGGAGATCAGTGGCGTTTTAGACAATGGGTTAAAATATGCAGCAGTTCTGCAGCTTAAACAGGAGGGAGGTACCTTAAGTGTGGAGCAGGACAAAGAGGGAAATAGGGAGATCCGGATACAAAAAGCCAATAGTTTCCAGATGGTGCTTTCTGCAGCAACCAGTTACCTGAATCAAAGACCGGCCCATTGGAAGGGGGAAGATCCTGAACAGGTTGTTCAGCGTTACCTGTTGGCTGCAACTGCTCAAAAATATGGAGAACTAAAGCAAACTCATCTGAAAGACTACCAGACTTTGTTTAATCGTTTTGCTTTGCAGATCGGTAGAAATGTACAACAGGATGATGTTCCAACGGTTCAAAGAGTGGTGAATTACAAAAAGATTCCGGACCCGGGTTTGGAAAGCCTTTTGGCACAATATGGAAGATATCTGCTGATCAGTTCTTCCCGGAAAGGTGGACTGCCAGCCAATTTGCAAGGTCTGTGGAACAACAGCAACAATCCGCCATGGCGGTCTGATTACCACTCCAATATTAATATTCAAATGAATTATTGGCTGGCTGAGCCTACCAATCTTGCTGAATGTGCAGTACCTTATCTCGATTATATCAATAGCATGAGGGAAGTGAAGAAGCAAAATACGCAGGCAGAATATCCGGGAGTGCGGGGTTGGACTGTAAAAACAGAAAATAATATTTTTGGAGGAGAGAGTTTTTTATGGAATACGCCAGGTAGCGCCTGGTATGCACAGGCCCTTTGGGAGCATTATGCGTTTAACCAGGATAAGACCTATCTGCAGAAATTTGCTTTTCCCATTTTGAAAGAGGTTAGTGAGTTTTGGGACGACCGCTTAAAGCGCAGGCCAGACGGGGTATTGGTGGCGCCAGATGGATGGTCGCCGGAACATGGACCGAGAGAAGATGGGGTGAGTTATGATCAGCAGATTATATATGACTTATTTACCAATTATGTGGAAGCTGCAGATTCCTTACATATAGATCGATCCTATCGTGACCATGTGCTTGACATGCGTGACCATTTATTGCAGCCAAAAATTGGTAAATGGGGTCAGTTACAGGAATGGGAAGCAGATAAAGATGATCCGGAAGACAAACACCGGCATGCCTCTCATTTGTTTGCTTTACATCCCGGAAGGCAAATCAGTATCACTAAAACACCCAAACTTGCAGAGGCGGCCAAGGTAAGTTTAACCGCCAGAGGAGACGAATCTACAGGCTGGTCTATGGCCTGGAAAATGAACTTTTGGGCAAGGCTTCATGATGGAAATCATGCGCACCAGATTTTAAAGAATTTCATCTCTCTTGTGGGTGGTGGAGATGTAGATTATAATAAAGGTGGTGGTGTATACGCTAATTTACTTTGTGCACATCCGCCATTTCAGATTGATGGTAATCTGGGATACACTGCCGGGGTAGCCGAGATGCTACTTCAAAGTCAGGAAGGATTTATAGACTTGTTACCAGCTCTTCCGCGGGCATGGGAAGCTTATGGAGAGGTTACAGGATTAAAGGCTAGAGGGGATGTAACGGTAAACATGAAATGGGAAAAAGGAAGAGTAACCTCTTATGTTTTGACCTCCCCAACTGTAAAATCAGTAAGGGTTAAAGTGAATGGAAAATTTAAAACTGTTCAAACCCGGAAATTATAATTTGAACATGAAATTTAGTGAAATACGCGTTATAGTCTTCATTTTTTTAATGTTTTGTCTGGGCAGTTCTGTTCAGGCAAAACTAATATTACCAGCTGTATTTACCGATAATATGGTCTTGCAGCAGAAGAGTAAAATAGAGATCTGGGGTAAATCGGAAGCTTTAAAAAATGTAACATTTACGGCAAGCTGGACGACAAGGAAGTATAAGATTACAGCAGATCCGTTAGGGAATTGGAAAATCAATATAGGAACACCTTCCTGGGGTGGCCCTTATGCCATTCATATTTCTGACGGAGAAGAAATCACGTTGAAAAATGTAATGATAGGTGATGTTTGGTTCTGTTCCGGCCAGTCCAATATGGAATTTCCGATGCATGGCTGGACCAGTGTGAATAACTATGAAAAAGAGTTGGCCGAGGCAAATTATCCAAACATCAGGCTTTTGCAGGCAACCCATGTAAATAGTAATCTGCCGTTGCAGAATGCCAGGATTGACAATAGAGGATGGAAGCCTTGTTCATCCCAGAATATAAATGAATTCTCTGCTGTGGCTTATTTCTTTGCCAGGGAGGTTTACAAAAAGACGGGTATTCCAATTGGTCTGATCCATTCATCCTGGGGAGGTACGGTGATAGAAGCATGGACTAGTGAACAAACGATAAAAACGGTGCCTGGTTTTGGTCCTGCACTTGCGCAGCTCCATCAGGATGCAAACAGTGAAAAATTATCTTTTACACGCGAAGATGCGAACAGGCCTACCGCTTTGTACAATGCCATGATTCATCCTTTTATTCACTACAAGATCAAAGGCGTGATCTGGTATCAGGGAGAAAGCAATGCGTGCCGTGCACATCAGTACCGTAGCCTGTTTCCTGCATTGATTAAGGACTGGAGGCAAAAGTGGAAATTAGGTGATTTTCCCTTTTACTATGTGCAAGTGGCAAATTATGCTAAAGGAGAAGGAGATATGCTTTCCTGGCCCGAATTAAGGGATGCCCAGCGGCAAACGCTCTCGGTTTCAAATACAGGAATGGCGGTTACTATTGATCTTGGGAACCCGGACGATGTACACCCCAGAAACAAGCAGGATGTTGGAAAGCGCCTGGCCCTGATTGCACTGGCTAAAACGTATAGGCAGCCTGTTGTATATTCGGGACCTGTGTTAAAGCACTATCGCATCAGTGAAAATAAAGTGCTATTGAACTTTAATTTTACAGAAGGTGGGCTTCAGAGTAAAGGAGACAGTCTGTTAAACGGTTTTCTGATCGCGGGCCGGGATCAGAAATTCTATCCGGCCAAAGGAATCATCAAAGGAAATCAGATTGTGGTGAACAGTGCAGAGGTGCCACACCCTGTGGCCGTTCGTTACGCATGGGCTAACAATCCATTTTGTAATTTATACAATGGAGCTGGTTTACCAGCCTCACCTTTCAGAACGGATCATTGGAAAGACAGCACAGATCCTTTGTAAATATAAATTTATATGTCTATAATTGCGTAACCAGTTACTTATCTATGAACGCAGAAGAAGAACAGCCGCCTAAACGAAGCCGGCGGGATTATGAGATTGACTTTAAGTTGCGCGTGGTTCGCGAAGTTGAAAGTGGCCGGATGAGTTATCATGAAGCTCAAAAAGCCTATGGTATACAAGGTAAGAGTACAGTGCTGGTTTGGCTGAGAAAACATGGCTGCCTGGATTGGAAATATCCTAAAAAACAAAGTACACAGCGAAAAAATGAACTTCATCCCGAGAAACGCATCAAACAATTGGAATCGGCCTTAAAGAGAGAACGAACCCGCAATCAGATGTATGAAAACCTGTTTGAAATCCTGGAAAAAGAACAAGGAATTCAATTGCCGGAGCAACATAAGGAACTGGATAAATTGAAGCCTGGCAAATTACAACGAAAAGTTTAACGCTCTAACAATATGAAGTCTAACCTAGTCATTTTATAATGAATTTTTTTGATAAGATTGGTAAAATAGCCATTGGAAGCCGGCTTCGGATGTTGACAGAGAAGATCACGGAAGATGCAGCACAGCTGTATAAATCATATGATGTTGATCTTCAGCCAAAGTGGTTCCCTGTTTTTTATGTGCTTTCGCAGGGGGAAGAGAAGACGGTCACTGAAATTGCCAAAGAGATAGGACATTCACATCCCTCGGTGAGTAAGATCCTGGGTGAAATGTCTAAAAAGGGGCTGATCAGAGAAAAAAAGGATAAAACTGACGGACGTAGGAATATTGTAGGACTTTCCAAAATGGGCTTACAAATTACGGAGAAGATTGAAGTGCAGTATGGAGATCTGGAGGGCGCCATTGAAGCAATTACACAACAAACACAGCATGATCTTTGGAAGGCGGTAGCAGAATGGGAGTTTTTGCTGGAGCATAAATCTTTGTTGCTGAGGGTGCAGGAACAGAGGAAGGCCAGGGAAAGTAAAAATGTAGAAATTGTTAACTATGAGCCTAAATACAAAGAAGTTTATAAAACCCTTAATGCGGAATGGATTTCAACCTATTTTAAAATGGAGGATGCAGATTATAAGATGCTGGATGATCCTGAAGGTTACGTTTTAAATCATGGTGGACATATTTTTGTGGCCATTTATAATGACGAACCTATAGGGGTATGTGCATTACTTAAAAGAACAGATCCTGAATATGGATATGAACTGGCAAAAATGGCGGTTTCTCCCCGTGCTCAGGGCAAACATGCGGGATGGTTGCTCGGACAGGCGGTTATAGAAAAAGCAAAGCTTTTAGGTGCAGATAAGCTCTATCTGGAAAGCAATACTTTACTAAAACCAGCCATCAACTTATATCATAAACTCGGTTTTAATAAGGTGCCCGGCAGAAATACCGGTTACGAAAGGGTTAACATCCAAATGGAACTGCAA
>NZ_QAIL01000410.1 GCF_003061025.1 Pedobacter sp. HMWF019
ATTTATATGATGATAACCATATTTCTATAGAAGGCAGTACGGATATTGCTTTTACGGAGGATGTGGCCAAAAGGTTTGAGGCTTATAACTGGCATGTGCAGGTAGTGGAGGATGGGAACGACATCAATGCGATTGAAATTGCGGTGAGAAACGCTAAAGCAGAAACGCAGAGGCCTTCTTTGATTAAGGTGAGAACCCAGATTGCTTATGGCAGTCCAAATAAAGTGAATACTGCAGGTTCACATGGCTCTCCTTTAGGTGCTGATGAAGTGAAACTGGTGAAGAAATTTTTTGGTTTTGATCCCGATAAATCTTTTTATGTTCCAGACGAGGTATTGCGTTTTTATCATGAGGCAGGTGAAAAGGGTGCAAAACTGGAAAAGGAATGGAATGAACTGTTTAAGGCTTATAAAGAAAAGTTTCCTGAGCTTGCTTCGGCTTATGAGGAAGTATTGCAAGGAAAGTTGCCCAAGAACTGGCAAAGTAAATTGCCTGTATTTGCAGCCGGTGATCAACTGGCTACCCGTCAGGCCTCTGGTAAAGTATTGAATGCAATTGCGGCAGATTTGCCGGGATTGATTGGGGGAGCAGCTGATTTAGCACCTTCTACAGATACAAATCTTAAAGAATATGATTCTTTTACTTCAGAAAAGAGAGATGGCCGTAATTTCCATTTTGGGATACGGGAACATGCGATGGGATCTATTCTGAATGGAATGGCTTTGACCAAGGGCCTTATTCCCTATGGTGCTACCTTTTTGATCTTTTCTGAATATATGAGACCTCCCATCCGCCTGGCGGCGATTATGAAAATCAGGCCTGTTTTTGTGTATACACATGACAGTATCGGATTGGGAGAGGATGGCACAACGCATCAGCCGGTTGAGCAGTTGATTTCTCTAAGGTCAATTCCGAATATCACACTGATCCGTCCGGCAGATGCAAACGAAACCTCTCAGGCATGGCGGGTAGCAGTGGAACATACGGATGGGCCGGTGGTGTTGGTGTTGACGCGTCAGGCCCTGCCTGTGCTGGACCAGAAGAAATATGGTGCGGCAACAGGTCTGGAAAAAGGCGCTTATATTTTATCTGATGTAAAATCTCCTGAATTGATCTTGATTGCTACAGGTTCTGAGGTGAGTTTAATACTTGATGCTCAGGTGGTACTGGAGAAACAGGGGGTTGCGGCCAGGGTGGTGAGTATGCCTTCCTGGGAATTGTTTGAAAAACAGAGCGCAGCCTATAAAGAAAGTGTATTCCCTAAGGCGCTTAGGAAACGTCTTGCAGTTGAAGCTGGTTCGCCGCTGGGCTGGCATAAATATGTTACAGATGAGGGTGATATTATAGGAATGACAACATTTGGAGAATCTGCTCCTGCAGCGGATTTGTATAAGGTATTTGGTTTTACCGTAGATCATGTGGTAGAAAAAGCTAAAGGACTTTTAAAGAAATAAATTTGAACAGATGAAAATTGGAATAGCAGCTGACCATGGTGGTTTTGAATTAAAAGAGCAGTTGATTACTTATTTGAAGCCTCTGGGCTATGAGGTAGAAGACTTTGGGGCTTATAAACTGGATGCATCTGATGATTATCCTGATTTTATTGTGCCCCTGGCTCAGGCCGTAGCAGCAGGGAAATTGAGCAGAGGTATTGCGGTTTGTGGTAGTGGAGTAGGTGCCTCTGTAGCAGCCAATAAGATTGCCGGTGCCCGCGCTGCTTTGATTACGGAGCATTTTTCGGCGCATCAGGGGGTAGAGGATGATGATTTGAATATCATTTGCCTGGGTGGCCGGATTACAGGTTATGTGGCGGCTGAGGAATTGGTCCTGGCTTTTTTACGGGCAGAATTTTCTGGTGCTGACCGGCATCAGCGAAGACTTGAAAAGGTGCGTGTTTTGGAAAAAGAAAATTTAAATTGATCACATAATAAATGAATAGGTTAAATGGATAATCCCTATGTAAAGAATACCGATATCAGGATTCTGTTTTTTGATGTTGGTGGTATACTTTTGACTAATGGTTGGGGGCATGAGTCCCGTAAGTTGGCTGCAGAAAAATTTGGGCTGGATTATGAGGAGGTGAATGCGCTTCATAATTTTATCTTTAACGTGTATGAAATCGGTAAAATAACGCTTGATGAATACCTGGATACGGTTATTTTTAATCATCCGAGGGAGTTTCTAAGGGAGGATTTTAAGGAATTCATTTACAGCCAGTCGCAGGAGCTGCCAGAGATGCTGGCTTGGCTGAAGGAGTGGAAGAGGGATTGTGGGTTTAGGGTGATCTCTGTAAATAACGAAGGGAAGGAACTGAATGATTACCGCGTGGAGAAATTCAAACTCCATGAGTGTTTTGATGCTTTTATTTCTTCTTGTGAAGTGAAAATGAGAAAACCTGATCCTGGTATTTTTCAACTTGCCATGGGTATTGCGCAGGCTGTGCCTTCGCAGTGTGTGTATTTTGATGATCGCATTATGTTTGTGCAGGTTGCACAGCGTTTAGGGATCAAGGCTTTTCAACATACGAGCTTTGAATCGACGAAAAAGATTTTGGAAGCGTTAAAAGTTGAAAACAAAAAATAAGTTATGCATTATCGAAGGAATGTAAAGGGGGCATAAGCTTGTTGAAAAAATCAATATTACTCGTCGAGGACTGGACTCCTTGCCCCGCTGCGCTCTTGTGGCAAGGCGCCCTGAGGTCCTCTCTGAGTAATATTGATTTTTTATATGGCGCTTAGCTGGGGGGGATCCATGCTGGGTGCAGATTTTAGGGGTAAGAGTTCTTGAGAACAAAACAAATAAGGATATAACACCTCGAAAAAAATCAATGCTACTTTCCTGACTACGCGCTCATGTTCTGCGCCTTCCCCGGACTGGCGCTCTTTGCGAAGTGCTATATAAAACGGGGAATAAGAGCTCTTGAGAACAAAACAAATAAGGATATAACATCTCGAAAAAAAATCAATACTACGCGCTCATGTTCTGCGCCTTCCCCGGACTGGCGCCCTTTGCGAAGTGCTATGTAAAACGGGGAATAAGGGCTCTTGAGAACAAAACAAATAAGGATATAACATCTCGAAAAAAAATCAATACTACGCGCACATGTTCTGCGCCTTCCCCGGACTGGCGCCCTTTGCGAAGTGCTATATAAAACGGGGAATAAGGGCTCTTGAGAACAAAACAAATAAGGATATAACATCTCGAAAAAAAATCAATACTACGCGCTCATGTTCTGCGCCTTCCCGGACTCGCGCCCTTTGCGAAGTGCTATATAAAACGGGGAATAAGAGCTCTTGAGAACAAAACAAATAAGGATATAACATCTCGAAAAAAAATCA
>NZ_QAIL01000411.1 GCF_003061025.1 Pedobacter sp. HMWF019
CCCATACCCTGTATGCTCACTGTCTATATAATAGATGGCTTAGAAGTAATAAATGCAGAAAATAAACTTACAGAATCTACTGGAAAAATTTAGAAATGGTCAAATTGAGCCTGAAGAATTGGTATTATTGGAAATTTGGTACCTGCAGTGGCAGCCCAGTCCTCTAAAAGTAGAGCATGAGGATCTTGAGATTGTTAAAGAAGAAGTCTGGCAATCCCTTTCGAAATTGGACTCTAGGCCTGAAAAACAACGCAGATGGATTGGAATTGCAGCGGCAATTATCTTCCTTGCTGGTTTTTTATCCCTTTTTTATTTTGCCTATCATGCAAAACAAAGTGTTAAAGCAGAACAGGCCTTGGTAAAAATGAAGAATCATGACTTCAGGCCGGGAGGGAACAGAGCCTTCCTGATTCTTTCAAATGGAAAATCCATCCAGCTTACCGATACAAAAAGCGGAAAAATAGCAGACCAGAATGGAATGGTTGTGAGCAAGACTGCAAAAGGACAATTGGTCTACGATCATTCAACTAATAATTCTTACAGAAATGAAGGCTCCAAATTAACTTACAATACGGTAAGTACTCCCAGAGGTGGCGAATATCAACTTATATTGTCAGACGGAACTAAAGTTTGGCTAAATGCGGCATCTTCAATAACCTATCCGGTTTCGTTTTATGGTGAGGAAAGAAGTGTTGTGGTTAATGGAGAAGCTTATTTTGAGGTTGCGCATAATCAACGTAAACCATTTAAGGTCTTGACCGGCAATCAGGAAATCACCGTGCTGGGCACTCATTTTAATGTGAAAGGTTATTCTGATGATGCGGGAATTACTACGACGTTGGTTTCTGGAAGTGTTAAAATCAGAAATCTTACCTCTAGTCAGTCTGATTTACTGCATCCAGGAGAACAGGCCACTGTATTTAAGGATAAGGGAGCAATTAGTATTGCTGCAGTAAACTCTGATGTTGCTGTTTCCTGGAAAAATGGATACTTTTTGTTTGATGGGCAGGGGATCGAGAGTATTATGAAGATGCTGAGCCGGTGGTACGATTTGGATGTTGATACTCATCTTTATAAAAGGCACGACAAATTTGGAGGTACTTTTTCCCGCTCTTCAAATTTGCTGGAGATTTTAAAAAATCTAGAACAAATTGGTCAGGTACACTTTAAAATAGAAAATAAAAAAATAATTGTTTCAGACTAACTGTCATTATAGAAAAAGGAGGAATTATAGAAAAAAATTAAACTAAATCTGAACTTATGATTAAGAACCAAGGACGTTGGAAGCATCCTTGGTCTATCAGCTGTAAAGCTGGATCATGTCATGTTAATTAAGCTAACCAAATAGACTAAATTAAACCTAACAACCAAATGTATAAAAAAATAACTGAATTACTTTTCAGAAGGGATGCCTATGTATATTCCAATTTTTGTCTCAAAATGAAATTGACTGTCCTTTTATTAGCAGTTACGTTTTTTCAAATAAAAGCGGAGACCTATGCGCAAAAAATTAGCGTAACTACACGTAATGCTTCATTTTCTGAAGTGATTGCACAAATCAGAAAACAAACAGATTATGATTTTCTGTATAATAACCAAACCTTAAAAGATGCAAAGCCGATTACCCTGGACGTACATGATCTTGATGTCAGGCGCGTACTCGACCTCTGTTTTAAGGAACAGCCTCTTACTTATACCATTAAAAATAAAACTGTTCTGATTGTAAAGAAAACGAATGAAAAACCTTTCTGGATGGATAATGAACAGAAA
>NZ_QAIL01000412.1 GCF_003061025.1 Pedobacter sp. HMWF019
GTATTATTACTGTCTCTTTTTTGTTTATTTCAGAAATTGGTATCATATTGGTTGTTGATTTACAAAATGGATTTTAAATTATTTAAAGAGATGTTGAAAAGAATATTAATGGTGACCTTCACTGCTGCTGTGCTGGCCTGTCAGGCGGCACCGAGACAACAGCCGCGGGTAGATGGAACGCCTAACATCACGCCGGCTGAACAGCAAGGGCTGGTTTGCAAGGAAGTGGTGGCGCTGATTGAAAATTATAACTATAAAAAAATTAAGCTGAACGATTCTATTTCATCTCTCATCCTGGATAAATATATTAAGGCTTTGGATGGTTCTAGAAACTATTTTCTGGCTTCTGATATTAAAAACTTTGAGCAATACAGAAATACACTGGATGACGATTTCAGAAACGGAGATCTGAGTGCTCCTTTTTATATCTTTAATGTATATCTAAAACGGTACAACGAGTGGATCAACTATTCACTTGCGCAGGTAAAAGGTAAGTATGATTTTAATGAGAACGATACTTATGTCTACGACCGGGAGAAAATGCCTTGGCCTGCATCTACAACGGTATTAAATGACATCTGGAAAAAAAGGGTTAAATATGAGTTGGTGAACTTGCAGATTGCAGGTACAACAGAGGCGAAAAATGCAGAGACCCTAACCAAAAGATACCAGAATTTAAAATCCCAGATCTCAAAGATCAATAACCAGGATGTGTTTCAGACCATTATGGATGCCTTTACAGAGACCATTGATCCACACACAAATTATTTTAATCCTTCTAATGCGCAGGCCTTTAATGAAGAGATGGCGCGCTCATTTGAAGGGATAGGGGCCCGGTTGAAGCTGGAAAATGAGGTACTTAAAATTGATGAGATTATTCCTGGAGGACCGGCCTTTAAAAGCAAGTTGTTAAGTGCAGGGGATAAAATCATCGGTGTTGCCCAGGCAGGTGGTGAGTTTGAAGACATTATTGGCTGGAGAATCGAAAACTCAGTTTCTAAAATAAAAGGACCTAAAGGCACAAAGGTAAGGTTAAAGATCATTCCTTCAGGACATGAGTTGTCTTCTAAACCTGTGATTATTGAACTGGTCAGAGAGAAGATTATTCTAGAAGACCAGTCTGCGAAAAAACAGGTTAAAACCATGGAATCCAATGGAAAGACTTATAAGATTGGAATTATAAAGGTGCCGGCATTTTATGCCGACTTCAAAGCTGCGAATGCAGGAGACCCTAATTATAAGAGTACCACACGTGATGTGAAGCTGCTGATTGATACGTTGAAGAATAAGGACAAGGTTGATGCCATTGTGATGGATTTGAGAGCAAATGGCGGTGGTTCGTTACTGGAGGCCATTGATCTGACGGGTTTGTTTATTGGAAAAGGCCCTGTAGTGCAGGTTAAAGACTTAAGAGGGAAGGTTGATGTCAATGAATCGACCAATCCAGCTGTGGCCTGGGATGGCCCATTTGGTGTAATGGTAGACAGATTGAGCGCCTCAGCGTCGGAAATCTTTTCTGGAGCAATTCAGGATTATGGTCGTGGTATTATCATGGGTACACAGACTTATGGTAAAGGTACAGTACAATCTTCTATCGATTTGAATAAACTGGTCAATCCATCTATTTTGCAAAGGCTGGCTGCTCTGATTAGTAAGGAGGGGTCTGTTGGTGCTGCGGGTGCCGGCTCTACGCCACCTCAGTTAGGACAGATCAACCTAACTATGGCCAAGTTTTATAGAGTTACCGGAAGCAGCACGCAACATAAAGGCGTAATGCCCGACATTATTTTCCCTTCTGTATATCCAATGGATAAGATTGGGGAAGATACTGAGCCTTCTGCTTTGCCGTGGGATGTGGTTAATCGCTCTAATTTCACACCTGTTCAGGACCTTTCGGCAGTAAGACCAGTTTTGGTTAAACAGCACGAGCAGCGTATGGCAAATTCGCTGGATTATAAGATTCTTCAACAGGATATTGCGGATATGAAGAAAAGAGACAATGAAGTTTCTGTAACCCTTAATGAAAACAAATTGAAAGCAGAACGTGATAGTCTTGAGGCGAAAGCACTAGCTAAAACCAATGAGCTAAGGGCATCAAGAGGTCTGCCCCCAATTAAGAAAGGGGATAAAGTGGGTAAAGAAGACAGTTTTGATTTTGTAGAGAATGAAAGCCTTAAAGTTATGGCAGATCTGATGCAGATCAATAAATAGACATTGTAAACAATCATAAAAAAGGGCTCTTAAATAATTAAGAGCCCTTTTTGTGTATAAAATGTTTTGTTATTTTTTATCTGAAAGCTTCTGCATTTGAACAGACATCAGTTCCTTCATCGTTTTGTTCATCGCATCAGTAGAACCGTCAAGAAATATGGTATTTCCCTGGCTGTTCTCTGCAAAATGTTTAATGGACTCTGTCCACATGGTAAAAAGAATAACGGAGATATCCAGATTGGCCTGTTCCATTTCCTGAGCGGCTTTAGTCATACCGTGTGCAACCTCAGCTCTGAACAGAGCGATACCTTGTCCGCGAAGCTGAGCGGCTTCTCTTTCTGCTGCTGCTGCAATTTTTATCGCGTTACCATCGGCTTCTGCTCCTTTTGTCTTGGTGATTAAAAGCGCTTGTCCTTCGTTTTCTGCTGCCGCCTTCAGGTTATTGGAAGCCACCACCCTGCTCATTGACCTCATGATCTCCTCATCAAAGGTAATGTCATTGAGTTGCAGATCCTGCAGGTGATACCCCCAGGATTCCAAAACTTTGTCGATCTGTTGTTTTACATGCTCTACGATTTCATTCCGCTGAGCCAACACGTTCGCTTGCTTTTGTGTGGCTACATAAGCGCGGATCGAGCCTTCTATCGTACGGATTAAGGCTTGCATTAAGTTTGTAGCATCCACAAATTTAAAGGCGACATTTTTGATGGTTTCTTCTTCGTGGTCCAGGACGGAATAAAGCAGCATGGCCTTAAAATAGACATTTGCCTGGTCTTGGGTAACGGCCTGGAAAGAGAGTTCTACTGAGCGGTTCTGTATAGAGATCCTGGAGTGAATGATTTCGATCAGGGGCCATTTAAAATTCAGGCCTGGGCGAAGCTGGCGTCTGTATTTTCCAAATACAGTAACAACCGCAATGGTCCCCTGTCTAACTGTTACGAAAGAACTTAGGGCCACAATGAGAGCAATAATCAGAATGGTATAAAGAAAGTAATCCATAGTTTTTTTTCTTGAAGTTAGGAAATTAACTGTTTAACTGGGATAAATATTCTGATTTGTGTGCCTGTTTTCTTAGTTTTATTCTGAAATTAGACCAAAGAGGTTTCTGAATTCTTTGCAGAAGAAGGCTGGATTAGCACCTTTTGAATGCAATAATGCTTTAAATTAACTAAGATTATAATATGAAAACAAAACTAAGTTTATCATTAGCGGGACTCGCACTCCTTGCTGCTTGTCAGAACAAAGACAAAGGCAGCACGGCTGGCAAGGAGGTCCGGACAGAATTCTTTGATAAATCAGGAATGGATACCACGGTTAATCCTGGTGACAATTTCTTCCTGTATGCAAACGGGCAGTGGATGAAAAAGACACAGATTCCGAAAACAGAGACTGGCTGGGGCTCATTTTATACCTTGTATAATGACAACATTAAAAGCCTGGACGAGATCCTGATCAATGCCTCCAAGGAAGAACACCCGAAGGGTAGTCTGGAGCAAAAGGTTGGCGATTTCTACGCTAGTGGTATGGATACCGTTGCTATTGAAAAATTAAGCTATACTCCATTAAAACCTTTGTTGGCTAAAATTGATGCCATTAAGGATTATAAAGATGTTCTCAATTTTGTAGCAGAAGGTTACAAAGACGGAAATGGCGATCTATTTGGATTTTATGTTGGCCCGGATGATAAGATCAGTACAAAAAATGCTGTGAATTTTTCCCAGTCTGGTACTACTTTACCGGAGCGGAGTTATTATTTTAATAATGATGCACAGACCAAAAAGATCAGGGCAGAGTTTGTAAAATACATGACACAGTTGTTCGTACTCACCGGATCGACTAAGGAAGAGGCTGCAAAATATGCGGATAATGTACTTAAACTGGAAACCAGCATTGCTAATTCGCACTCTACGCCAGTAGAACTGCGGGATCCTCAGAAAAACTACAATAAATATTATGTAGGAGATTTTCAGAAGCTGACTCCAGATATGGATTGGAAAACTTTGTTAGGAAAAATGGAGCTTAAAACAGATACCATTCTTGTTGGGCAGCCAAAGTATTACCAGGCACTTAATAATTTATTGAAATCTCAACCAATTGAAGTTTGGAAAGAAAAATTGAAGTTTGATGCAATCAACAGTGCAACACCTGCATTGAGTAAAGATTTTCGTAAGGCTAGGTTTGAATTTTTCGGAAAGACCATTCAGGGCTTAAAAGAACCAAAAGAACGTTGGAAAGCAATTGTAAGCAGTACAGATGGAAATATTGGGGAATTGCTGGGTCAGCTTTATGTAAAAGAGCATTTTACGCCTGAGGCTAAAAAAAGAATGCTGGAACTCGTAGACAATTTGCAGAAGGTTTATAGATCCAGAATCGAAAAGCTGGATTGGATGAGCCCGGCGACAAAACAGAAAGCGGTTGATAAGTTACAGGCTTTTATCAAAAAGATCGGATATCCGGATAAATGGAAGAAGTATGACGATGTAGATATTACCAGAGATAATTATTATGCAAATCTTCAGTCTGCAGATAAGCATGCTTATAAAGAAATGGTGGATAAACTGGGTAAACCAGTGGATAAAACAGAATGGGGGATGACACCGCCAACGGTGAATGCTTATTACAATCCTTCTATCAATGAGATTGTTTTTCCGGCTGGTATTCTTCAGTTTCCTTTCTTTGATTTTGGAGCGGATGATGCCATTAACTACGGTGCAATTGGTGCGGTAATTGGACATGAAATGACGCATGGTTTTGATGATCAGGGCAGACAGTATGATAAGGACGGAAATCTGAAAGATTGGTGGACGGCTGGTGATGCTACTAAATTTAAGGACAAGGCGAAAAAGGTGACGGACTTGTATAACGGATTTACTCTATTGGACAACCAGCATGTAAATGGTGAATTGACCTTGGGTGAAAACCTGGCTGATATTGGTGGTTTGGCCATTGCTTATGAGGCTTTCAAATTAACGCCGCAGGGTAAAAGCGATAAAAAGATAGATGGTTTTACACCGGATCAGCGTTTCTTCTTAAGCTTTGCTCAGGTATGGAGAATTAAGAGCAGGGATGAGTCTATGCGTGTCCGTTTAAAAACAGATCCACATTCGCCGGAAATGTTCAGAGTTAATGGTCCTGTGTATAGCATGGAGCCATTCTATAAAGCATTTAACATTCCTGCAACAGCAAAAATGTACGTTGCGCCTGCAAATCGCGTAGGTGTCTGGTAGGATTTTGTTGTTTTTTGAAAGGCCCGGCTGTTTTGAATAGCCGGGTTTTTTTTTGGTCATTCTGGTGTGAAAAAAAGAAGGGTAAGCTCGAAAGCTGCTTAAGCTTAGGCGGGCAGAAAAAGCCCGCAAACCTTAAAAGGCCTTCTCCCTTACACCTTTTTCAGTATGGCGCCAAACCGGATTTCGCGGTAAATAGACAACTTTCAAATAAACAAAAAGATTTATGCGCTTTCCTATACTCGGGATAGACTCAGCTCCCAGAAAAATTTTACCTGCTCGGAGAGCGCCTGACGTGTTCGAGCCCTTCAGCGAGAATATGTAGCGCGAAAAGAGTAGGTGAAATTTTTATTGTACAGGAACCTTATCCAAATCCGATTTAAGCAGGATTTGTCCGTTTTCAAAACGCAAGCCATGACCAGGAAAATCTGCATCTGTTAGCGCAGCCATTTTTTTAAAGGCTGTAGCGTTTTCATCCTTGGTCAGACGGTTGATTCGGTCTTGCTTCACCGAAATAACGTCTGCGTAAAGGAAATCACCTTTTGCGTTAATCTTTAACTGCAATAAGGGAGCAAAGCCATTTGAACCTTTTAAACTGAACATACCATACGTACAGAAATTGCCGAGACTGTAGGCAATGAATTTGTTCTTGTACACCTCGACCGCGCGGGTTACATGAGGTCCCTGTCCTAAAACGACATCAGCACCGGCATCAATTACCGCATGGGCAAAAGCATACACATTTCCCCGGTTCTCTTTATAAAAGATTTCGTTTCTCCGGGGTACATGCTCAAATTTAGCTCCCTCTCCACCACCATGAAAAGAAACAATGACAATATCTGCCTGTGATTTTAACCTGGCCACCAGTGCTTTTGCGCTGTCTATTTTATTAATGGAGACAGTGTTCTCATTAGGCGCAAATGCGCAGAACGCATATTTTACACTGTCCTTTTCAAAAAAAGCAAATGGATGTGAAGTGAGCCCGGCATAGTTAATCTGGAGAGAATCCAGAATTGCCGTGGTTTTTTTCCTTCCTGCGGCACCAAAATCGCCAACATGGTTGTTTGCAATACTTAATAGATTAAAGCCAGCAGCTTTATAAATACCAGCGTATCTTTCGGGCATTCTAAAGGCAAAACAGCTATTTCCACTGGTGTCACTACACTTGGTAGATTTCCCCTGATTTAAAAAACAACCCTCCAGGTTTCCAAAAATAACATCGCCATGAAGGTCATCCTGTACTTGCTGGAAGCTGTTAACAGCATCGTCGGGTGGCAGGCCCAGCTTGTTGGGATAGGCAGAGCCTAGCATGATGTCGCCAACTGCGGTAATGGATATGGTATCTTTAATTGTTTTTTTTGGAAGGCTGTCCTGAACAACAGAAGCATGCTCCGCGACAACATTATTACCAAGACAGCTCATCAGAGCGGGAAAGATCAACAGGCTCAGCAAAGTGAACTGGGATGTTTTCATAAGGGTAGTTCATAAAAAAATCCCCCTAAGTGCTCAGGAGGATTCTGTATTCGTTTAATTGTTTTTATTCTTCTATTAGATCCTTTTTAACAGAATCCAGTATCCTGCCACCCTTATAAAAATAACGGGAATAATAAGGTTCATTCAGGTTACTGATTACCACACCTCTTGAAGAAGATGCATGAGCAAAGCGATTATCTCCCAGATATATTCCGATATGGGTAATGCTATTGCTTTTTATTTTAAAGAAAACCAGATCACCTTCCCGAAGTTCATCCTTTGGAAGAGGGTTGACCATACTAAATATATCTCTGGAGTTTCTTAAGATCGTAGTGTTGAAAACTTTATCGTAAATAGCTTTGGTAAAAGCAGAACAATCAATGCCTTTCTTTGTGTTTCCACCAAAACGGTAAGGCGTTCCAATCCATTCGTAGATGAATTTATAGAGTTTGATATTGGAGGTTGCATCCACAGCGACACCCATAACCTGGGAAAAATATTGTGAAGCTAGATTATCAGGATCCTCGAGTTTGTTAGTTTCTTTTGTCTTTGATTGTGCGGATACGATTGTGATACTGCACAAAACAATTAGAGATGAAAGTAAAAACTTTTTTATCATGTTATACTGTTAAGTTTGGGTAAAAGGCACTTACACTTAAACGTACACCACCAGGGCTTATTGTTAGGTTGCCAAAACTATGCTTTTTACAAATGTTATCCAAATGTCATCGAAACAAATTTAAAAGTTATCCACATTTTTTGAGTGAAAAGTTTTTTTTTGTGTGGAAAGTTAAGCTGGCCTGAAAAAAATTAAGATGTATTTGTTGGAAAATATGTAGAGGTTATGTAACCTTAGTGTTGAAATTACATTCGATTTCTTCGATATATTGCAATAAAAAAGTAGATTTGCTCTCGTAAAAAAATCAACACCCAAAATGAGTGCAGTAGAAATTAATAAAGATACCTATTTGAAGTGGTTTGAGTCGATGTTGCTAATGCGCAAGTTCGAAGAAAAAACTGGTCAACTTTACGGACAACAAAAAATCCGTGGTTTTTGTCATTTATATATCGGTCAGGAAGCTGTTGTAGCAGGAGCTATTTCTGCTATGAAACAAGGTGATTCAATGATTACCACTTATCGCGATCATGCTCATGCACTTGCATTGGGCGTAAGTGCAGATAGCATCATGGCAGAGATGTATGGTAAAGCTACTGGTTGTTCGAAAGGAAAAGGTGGCTCTATGCACATTTTTAGTAAAGAACACCATTTCTATGGTGGTCATGGTATTGTTGGTGGTCAGATCCCGTTGGGCGCAGGTATTGCTTTTGCTGAAAAATATAAAGGTACAAGTAATGTGAATATTTGCTATATGGGTGACGGTGCAGTTCGTCAGGGTGCTTTGAACGAAGCATTCAACATGGCTATGCTGTGGAAACTTCCAGTGGTATTTGTTTGTGAAAACAATTTTTACGCTATGGGTACTTCAGTTGAGCGTACTACAAATATGACTGATATTTACAAAATTGGTTTAGGATTTGATATGCCATGTGCTCCGGTTGATGGAATGGATCCGGTTGCTGTTCACAATGCAATGGACGAAGCTATTCAGCGCGCAAGGTCTGGAGAAGGTCCAACCTTCCTGGAAATGAGAACTTACAGATACAGAGGTCACTCCATGTCTGATCCGGCTAAATATCGTACTAAAGACGAATTAGAAGAATATAAAGCTAAAGATCCTATCGAATCGGTTAAAGAGGCTATTCTTAAAGAAAAGTATGCTGACCAGGCCTGGATTGAAGAAGTAGAGCAGAAGGTAAAACAAATTGTAGATAATTCCGTGAAATTTGCGGAAGAGTCTCCATGGCCAGAAGCATCAGAATTGTATTCTGATATTTATGTTCAGAAGGACTATCCATATGTACTAGATTAATTTTTAACGTATTTCATTGATATTATAGAATGGCTGAAGTAGTTAGAATGCCCAAAATGAGTGATACCATGACCGAAGGGGTAATGGCAAAGTGGCATAAAAAAGTTGGAGATAAAGTTAAGAGCGGCGATGTAATGGCCGAAGTGGAAACCGATAAGGCGACCATGGATTTAGAATCATACTGGGATGGTACTATTCTGTACATAGGTGTAGAAGAGGGTAAAGCTGTTCCTGTGGATGCAGTTATCGCTGTCGTTGGTAAAGAAGGCGAAGACTATAAAGCGGCCCTGGAGGCAGAAGGTGCGGGTTCTCCTGCAGCTGCTCCTGCTGCAGAAGCTAAAACAGAAGAAACTCCTGCGGCACCTGCAGAAAATAAAGCTTCTTCAGGATTATCTGAAGCAGAGCTTACAAAACAAGGTGTAACAGTTGTTCGTATGCCTTTACTGAGCGATACCATGACAGAAGGCGTTATCGCAGAATGGCATAAAAAAGTAGGTGATAAAGTAAAAGAAGATGATATCCTGGCTGATGTAGAAACCGATAAGGCGACTATGGAGGTGATGGGTTATGCTGAAGGTACTTTATTGCATATTGGTGTTGAAAAAGGTCAGGCCGCTAAAGTAAACGGTATTATCGCTATTGTTGGTCCCGAAGGAACAGACATCAGTGGTATTTTAAGTCAGGGTACTGCCCCGGCTGTAGCAGCAGATAAAAAGTCTGATGCACCGGTAGCTGAAAAAGCAAATACAGCTGATGTACCCGCTGCTGCTCATGAAGCCGTAACCGCTGATGGTGGAAGAGTAAAAGCTTCTCCTTTGGCTAAAAGGATTGCTAAAGAAAAAGGAATTGACCTTTCACAAGTTGCAGGTAGTGCTGATGGTGGAAGGATCATTAAAAAAGATATTGAGAACTTTAAACCAGCTGCGGCAACGGCAAGTACAGCATCTTCTTCAGCTCCGGCTGCAGAAAAAACTGCTCCTGTTATTCCTGCTTATGTTGGTGAAGTAAAATTCACGGAGAAACCGGTGTCGCAAATGCGTAAAGTGATTGCGAAACGTTTAGCAGAAAGCTTGTTCACCGCGCCACATTTCTATTTGAACATTAGTATTGATATGGACAATGCAATAGCTGCACGTACCGCTATCAATACCGTTGCTCCAGTGAAGGTTTCCTTTAATGATATTATTATTAAAGCTGTTGCTGTTGCGTTAAAACAACATCCAGCGGTTAACTCATCATGGCTTGGAGATAAAATCCGCTTCAATGAGCATACCAACATTGGTGTAGCAATGGCCGTGGAAGATGGCTTGCTGGTTCCTGTAGTTCGCTTTGCTGATGGTAAATCATTATCTCATATCTCTGCAGAAGTTAAGGAATATGGACAAAAAGCGAAAGCTAAAAAATTACAGCCGGCAGATTGGGAAGGTTCTACCTTCACTGTTTCTAACCTGGGTATGTTTGGTATTGATGAATTTACATCAATCATCAACTCACCTGACGGTGCAATTTTATCTGTAGGGGCTATACAACAAATTCCGGTTGTTAAAAACGGAGCCGTTGTACCAGGTAACGTGATGAAGTTGAGCTTAGGTTGCGATCACCGTGTGGTGGATGGCGCTACGGGCGCTGCTTTCTTACAAACCCTTAAAGGATTATTGGAGGAGCCAATCAGGTTATTGGTTTAAACCTTAAATAAAATAGAAAGGTTGTCTGTTCATAAAGCAGACAACCTTTTTTTATGCCTGTTACTTTTTGTACTTTTGCGCCCATGTCAAACATCAAACCATCTTTAGCTAAAGGAACCAGAGACTTTTCTCCACTGGAAATGATTAAACGCAATCACATTTTCGATACGATTAAAAAAGTATTTAAGAAATACGGATATGCAGAGATCCAGACACCTTCTATGGAAAACCTGTCGACCCTGACAGGGAAGTATGGAGACGAAGGAGACAAACTCATTTTTAAGATCTTAAACAGCGGTGATTTTCTGTCCAAGGTGAATCCTGATCTTTTGGCAGCAAAGAATTCGAATGCGGTTACTTCTTCTTTAAGTGAGAAAGCGCTTCGTTATGATCTTACCGTTCCTTTTGCACGCTATGTGGTGATGCATCAGAATGAAATTGCTCTACCTTTTAAACGTTTTCAGGTTCAGCCGGTTTGGCGCGCTGACCGTCCACAGAAAGGGCGTTACAGGGAGTTCTATCAATGTGATGTGGACGTAGTGGGATCAGAAAGCTTGCTTAATGAAGCGGAGTTTGTACTGATTTACCAGGAAGCCTTAAGTGATCTGGGATTGAAAGATTTTACCATTAAGATCAATAACCGAAAAATTCTCACAGGTATTGCAGAGATTATCGGAAAGCCGGAACTGATTATTGATATGACAGTTGCTATTGATAAACTGGACAAAATTGGTTTTGAAGGGGTAACGAAAGAATTATTGGAAAGAGGATTTACCGAAGCGGATATTGACCAGTTGAAGCCAGTAATTCTTCTGGAAGGATCCAATACTTCTAAACTTCAGACATTGAAAACCGTTCTTGCCACTTCTGAGACAGGACTAAAAGGAATAGAGGAGATAGAGGTGGTATTTGATTATGTGAATGCACTTATCGGTACATCTGGAAAACAACCTGATCTGGAACTGGATATTACCCTCGCACGTGGATTAAACTATTATACAGGCTGTATTTTTGAAGTGAAAACCAACGAGGTAGCTATGGGTAGTATAGGCGGAGGCGGAAGATATGATGACTTGACCGGGATGTTTGGACTCAAGGGGCTGACCGGTGCGGGAATATCCTTTGGTGCAGATCGTATTTATGACGTGCTTGCTGAACTCAACCTTTTTCCGGACTCCGTAGTAACAGGAACTAAAGTCTTGATCAGTAATTTCGATCAGGAAGCAGAAAGATATGCCTTACCGGTTTTGCAAACTTTACGTCAAGCAGGGATTGCCGCAGAGCTATACCCATCATCAGCAAAACTGAAAAAACAAATGAGCTATGCTGATGCGAAGAATATTCCCTTCGTGATTTTAATTGGGAGTGATGAAATGCAAAGCGGAGCACTCACTTTAAAAGACATGCACAGTGGTGAGCAGCAGAAATCCACCGTGGAGGACATTATAAGCCGGCTGAAGGATTAAAACTATTTGGTCAACACTTCGTGCAGGAAATCCATGAAGTGCTGCCAGGAGCGTTTATCTGCAAGCTCGTTATAAGCCGCACCCTTGGTATTGTCATTTCCCGCGCTTTTGTCTGTGAAGGCATGTACGGCATTGGAATAAAAGATCATTTGCCAATCGGCTTTTGCGTCTCTCATTTCCTGTTGAAAGGCCTCTACCTGGGCTTGTGGAACAGAAGGGTCATCCGCTCCATGACAAACCAATACCTTTGGTTTGATGGGAGCAATCTCTCTGGAGGCATCTCTGGTCAGTCCGCCATGAAAAGAGACTACGCCTTTTACCGGCAGGTTTGTTCTTGCGGCTTCCAGTGCTCCCGTTCCCCCGAAACAATAACCAATCACAACAATCTTGGCCGGATCTGCGCCGGTTTTCAATAATTCCTGCCAGGCCAGGCTGATCCTCTGACGGTATTCATTATAGTTCTTTTTATAATAGGAGGATCTTTCTCCGGCCTCCTTACTGTCTTTGGGATAATTACCCTCTCCATAGATGTCTGCGATGAAAGCATAA
>NZ_QAIL01000413.1 GCF_003061025.1 Pedobacter sp. HMWF019
TACTATATATTTATGTGTCGTTTTCATATTTTTAAATTTTAAAGGGAAATACTTAAATTCACGGAATAGTTTCTATAAAAAGGAACACCTCCTGTGATATAAGGCTTAAATGGATCATTACTTTGAAGAGATTCCGGATTCTGATCTCCACTCAGTGTTTTATATAAATAACCAATGTTTCTGGCAGAAACACTTACCCTTGCGCCTTTAATGTGGACTTTATTTACCCATTCCATTGGAAGACGGTAGCCTAAAGTGATTTCGCGAAGCATAATCCAGGAATTTTTAGAAACAGATTCATTTCCATTGAGATTGGTGCCCCATCCATAGAAAGTATTGTAATATAAGGAGGCCTTCCACGGCTCCACAAGTCCTTGATTGTAGGCATCTTTGAAGGTCATTCCGGCAATGCTTACACCTGGTTTAAGAGGGCTCATCTGTCCTGCATCAAAAACTGCATTTGGGACCACGCCATCGTATCTGGTTAAGCCAGTATAAGAATCGGTTCTGGCTACACCACCATGTTCCTGGTCACGGAATTGCAAGGAGTTCAATGTGGTTCCCTGACCTGTAGCATAACTATATGCCTCCGAATAGACATCTCCACCAAAGCGACCATCTACTTGCGCAAAAAGGCTAAAATTTTTATACCTCAAGGTCGTACTGATACCACCAACTAAATTAGGTTCTACTTTGCCAATATTGATTCTTTTCTGACTGTCTGAATAATCAGGGCTAACCAAATTATAATCTTGCATACTGTATTTAACAGTCGGGTTTGAATTGGCCTGAATGCTACCTACCTGTATAATAGGGAAGCCTGTTTTAGGATCAATTTTAGAGGATGAGCCGATATCAGAGGTAAGCACACCAAAATCTCCCCCTTCATAAGCCCACACATTTGCTCCATCATATCCACCACTTAATTCCCATTCTTTTATCCCATTCCCGAATTCAACAATTTTGCTCTTGTTGTGCGCCATATTGATGGCAAAATTTAAATCCCAGTCTTTGCTTTTGATTGGGTTAACATTAACCAAAAGTTCCAGACCTTGGTTTTGGATATTCCCGGCATTGATGAAAAGTTTACTATAGCCTGTTTCAAGTACACCAGGCAGATTTATAAGCTGATTAAATGTATTTGTTTTGTACCAAGCGAAATCCACATTTATCAATTCTTTAAATAAGCCAAAATTGGTGCCCAGTTCAATAGATCTTTGTTTTTGTGGTTTTAAGTTCAAATTTGGCTTAATATCTGCATTTACCTGTGTCGCGCTCGGAACTGATTGGTTACCGTTATTAATGATCGTACCCGGAGAATAACCTGCGCCTGTCGCATAGGCTCCGGCTATACCGGCATTACCAACGTAGGCCAGAGATGCTCTTAATCTTCCACTTGACAACCATGCTGGCATGTCACTTTTTAAATGATCATAAAAAGAGTAAGATAAATTTACAGAAGGATAAAATACGCTATAATTATTGGCACCCGGAACAGAAGCTGGATAGGTTAAAGTGGAAAGCCAATCATTACGACCTGTAATTTCTAAGTTTAGATAGTCTTTATAGTTTAGGTTCAATACCCCGCCCAATCCTATAGTAGACAATGAGCGCGGAGCAGAAAGATAACCAATATAATTGTTGTTGCTATCGTAATTTTTTACGGCATTTACAGAGTTGTTTAAAAAGAATTGATTAGGAACTTTGAGCCCACCGTCAGTGCTTGCTGTGGCGGTTTCTTTAAGCATATTCCCATAATACTCATTCAATATGCGGAAATCAATATTCAAGTCGCCGTTCATCACTTTTTTAGTTGCATGTGCCATGAACAGAAGATTGTAATCGGTTGTTAAACCACTGCCTATCGCATATTGTCCACCTACATTGTTTTTATCATTTCCCAGATTTTTAGTCTCGCTGTAGGTTTTTAGAATGTTTATATTTCCTCTTCCGGATAGATCCAACCAGGGCGTAACTTGAGCCTTCAGTTGTGCATATCCTAAAAGTGAATTTTCAGTATTGGTGTAGTTGTTCTTATCGAAGATAGAAAAAGCTGATGTAACACTACTTAAATTACCAAAAGCACCTGGTTTAATCGAGTTATCGGCGTTGCGGTAGGTTGCACGCCAATCATTATAGTCCAGGTTTCTAGGTAAATAATAGGTGTTAAAAGCAAGATTTGAGCCTCCTCCATAATAGTATCGACTTTGATTATAATAATTTGCCGTAACTGTATTGGCATAGTTAATTCCAATTTCTGTTGAAAACACCTTATTTAAGTCGCCACCAACCTTAAGATCAAATGCATTTCTCTTCAGGCTATTATTGGGTAACATCCCTTTGCTGGAGTTGTTGGAGTAAGACAAACGGTAATTGAACTTATCGTTGGCACCACTTAGGGCTAAGTTGTTATTGATATAATTTCCATTCTGATAAAAAGCTTTCCAATTATCTGGCTGGGCAACATAAGGCGTTTTTCTGGTTTGATCATAGATTACAGGATGCATTGTACCATCAAATGCTGGTCCCCAGCTTCCAACCGTATTGGCCTGTGTACCATCAGGTGCAAAATTACCTTCCCGGGTTAGCGCACTACCTTGTCCATAGACATTTTGAAAAGCCATAGGGCTTTTATAAATATTTGAAGTTTGATAAGTTGAATTAAATTCAATACCTAAGCCCTGACCTGCTTTCCCCTTTTTGGTAGTAATTACAATAGCTCCATTCAAACCACGTGACCCATATAAAGAAGTTGCAGCAGCCCCTTTCAATACCGTAATGGATTCATAGTCATCTGGATTAAGATTTTTTAGCTGTGATCCGCCGTCCTGGGCATCTGCGCTAACAATATTGTTTTGAAGCACATTACCATCGATAACAAATATAGGCTGGTTGTTAGCTGCATTACTGGTAGATCCCAATACCTTCGCACCCCTGATCTGGATAAAGGGCGAAGTCTGAACACCCGCAGAACTCATCACATTGATATTAACACCAGCAACCTTACCCTGCAATGCAGTAATCGGGTTGACTGTGTTTGTTCTGGTGATTTCTTCTCCACTAAGTTTTGTTGCAGCATAACCGAGATTCTTATCCAATTTTTGAATTCCCAAAGCCCCTTCAACGGTTACTTCATTTAGATTATTACTGCTTGGCTCCATATCAACGTTTATAGAAGAAGCGGATCCTACTGTAATCTCCCTGGCCTTGTATCCAATGTATCTAAACTCGAGAATACTGCCTTCATTTACAGAAATAGAGAACTTACCCTGTGAGTTTGTACTCGTTGAGGTACTGGAGTTTTTAACCTTCACACTCACTGCAGGCAGAGGTATTCCGGTTTCATCTTTTACCGTACCTGTAATGGTCCGGATGGTCTGGGCATAGAGTCCTGTGCACCAGAATAATGCAGCCAGGCATGGCAGCACTACTTTTAGGAAAAGTTTAGTCATAATTGTTTGGTTTTGGTGAATATAATAGTTGAAATGTATTTGTAATTAACTCCAAAAAGGGCAATTAAGTAAACTCGCTATGTTCAACAACCAGGTTTGCAGCACCCAGTAATTCCGCATCATTTGCAATCTCAGATATTTCAATAGTGGTTAAGTCCGCAATTCTCGGTATACAAAATTCATTAATGGCCTGCTGTATAGAGGGGAGCAGTATTTTGCCCGCAATGGCCCCTCTGCCACTCATAATGATCGTTTCAGGATTCATCATATGAATTAAAGTTGCAATACCCTTACCTAAATGAAAAGATGATTCAGAGAGTATAGATACTGCAAGCGGGTCGCCTGAACGCGCAGCTTCCAGGAAATGATCAGCCGGATGTTTGCTCTCATCCCTTAAAAGCCACCTTAAACTGGACTCTGATCCCGAATTAAGTTCATTTTGTGCCTTCGTTGCCATTACTAAAAGTGACGTTTCTACCTCCAGACATCCCCTTTTTCCACACGAACATAAATTATTACTCTGGGAAAGAGGGATATGGCTAAATTCGCCGGCAAAACCACTGTGGCCCCTGAAAATCTTCCCATTGATGATCATACCCAAACCAGTGCCCCAACCAATATTGATTACCATAGCATCCTGTTTCCCCCTCGCTTTTCCAAGTTTAAGTTCAGCTAAGGCAATCAGGCTGGAATCATTGTCTATAAACACAGGCAAGTCGAGCTGACTCATTAAATAGTCCCTTAAATTAGTTCCATCAGGCGTTGGAAAGATGGAATAATTAGTTCCGGTATCTATGTTCACAAAGCCAGGCATTCCGATCCCTATGCCGAGTATCTTATCTGATGAAAGTCCCGACTCAATAATACTTTCTTGAATAAAGAGAATTAGTTTTTCAAGTGCCTTAGGGTCAGAAGAAACCTTAATGTCTACGGACTTCTGTGGGATAACAATATTCCTACCCAGATCATAAACGACAAAGCGGGTAAGCATTTGATCTATGGCAATTGCAACAATGAACTTTTCTTTTCTCCGATTCAGTAAATAAAGAGAAGCTCTTCTCCCACCACTTGAAGGAGCCAGACCTTCATCGATAATATAATCTTCGTTAATCAATTCATTAACTGCAACCGTTACAATAGGCAAACTCTTTTCCGTTAGGAAGCTGATCCTGTTTAAAGGAAGTGCTGAATGAAAGTACAATTGCTTTAGAATTTCCTTCCTCAGTAATGCACCTTTTTTTAGAGCTGCTGACATATTTGGTTGATCTTATGT
>NZ_QAIL01000044.1 GCF_003061025.1 Pedobacter sp. HMWF019
CCTATATCCAGGATTAGTTTGTTAGCCTTTTTTGGCTTATGTATAGGAAACTATTGGCGTTATAAACAAAGAACCCCGGCTAATCAGTCGGGGTTCTTTGTTTATGCAAATACGCTTTATCAGTTTTGGTATTCTTGATGGAATTGGTCAGAAAACGGGAGTTACCTTTGATGGATCGAAAGAACTTGAACCGCCATTTGGCGGCAACAAACAGGATTTGGCAAGCCGATAATAGTTCACGTAGAATACTAAAACAAGATTTAAAATATGAGATATACACCTATAATCTACATTGCTTTATTGTTCTGTATTGTAAACTTAGCCAACGTACAGATCACATACAATAAACTTCCAGTAATTATTCCTTCAGCTTCTAATGCTGCAGAACTATCGAAATATGGAATCTTAGATGTTGGCTTCAAGCAGGCTATACAAATTTTAAAATCCCTATCTGTGCCTTTGAAGATAACCAATGGAGTATGACTACAGACCTTCAATATAGTAGTACATTCGGGGTGAAAGTAGATCAATCGCTTCAAGGGTAGGCTTAGGTTGGATTCACAATGTTAGTGACGTGGTAATCAGAAATGTAAATGGTAAACCTGACGAGTTCAGTACCCTTTCCTGAGTAGAAGAACTCGAACATATATTTTTTAAAAAAAATATTTATCTGATAATCAATCAATTGATTTATTTTTTTATTCTTTTTTTAAAAAAAACACTTAGTGCAGTCCCACTGCACTAAGTGTTTTTACATTGGCCAATATTATAATATCTAAATATTAGACTATGCAAAACAAAAGAATAATACTGCTTTGTTATTTGATGGCACATTGCTTAGCCGCTGCCGCTCAAAACTTAAACCCAGTAACATTGACAAATGTTACCCCTGTAACACCCGAGGTAGGGAGTTTGGGGAAGTATATTGATATGCCAGTAGGATATTCAACTGGTGTTCCCGAAATCTCTATACCCTTATACACCCTGAAACACAGGGAGCTCGAAATACCGATAGGGCTAAGTTATAATGCTTCCGGAATTAAAGTAGAAGAAGGCGCTACCTGGGTAGGTACAGGATGGAATTTAAATGTAGGTGGCAGTATATCCCGGGTAGTGCATGGATTACCGGATGATTTGGGAGGCTCAACTTCGTATATGAATACGACCAAAACAGCTAAATATATATTGTCTTTACCCGCAAATAATCAAGAACGTTATGAATTACTCTATAATCAGGCAAATTTTGGCTTTCTGGATGTAGAACCAGATATGTATTTCTTTTCAGTCATGGGCTATTCAGGTCAGTTTTATTTTGATCAGGAATTACATGATTTTGTCTTAGCTCCATATCAAAATTTAAAAATAAGCTGTACAAGAGATGCCAACGGGGAAATTACAGGATGGCGGATTGTTTTACCCAACGGTACATCTGCCTATTTCGGTACATCGGCAGATGTACTAAGAACAGGCAGGGAGCGTTTTTTGAATCAGTATGACATTCAACTTACCGGTGGGCTTGCTTCAATGCCAGAAAATCAAACCCATCAGAGTCAGCATTATAGTTCATGGCAATTAATGGATGTTGTTAGCCTCACAAACAGCAACATTAAATATTACTACGATAACAGTAATGCAATGGATTTTGGTAGCGGTGGCGAAACAACAGATATTAAAGGTGCTTCGGGTTGTTCAGAGGCTGACGGGAAAAGACACGCCTCCTTTTATAGAATGCTTTCCAGTAAAGCCATTCTAAAAAAAATAAGTACTGATCTGGGAGATGTCTTTTTCATACAGTCAGCTTTGCAAAGAGCAGATGCCATAGGAGCTCCATTAGGCAGTTCCAAAAGTTTGGATAGCATTATTGTAAAACGCAAAGATGGCAGGCTGATCAAAGCCATCTCGTTTTCCTATGACTATTATAATTCTCCAGCGGTAAACACCCCAGGTTTACAAGTTAGTGATATTGCCAACAAACGTTTAAGGTTAAATCTGGTAAAGGATGGAGATGCTACTTACCAGTTGAAATACAATACGACACCCATAGTAAGCCGGATGTCGCCACAACAGGATTACTGGGGTTATTATAATGGCAAGACGGCTAATCCCGGCTTAACACCCTCTATTGAGACGGGCAATGGAGCTGGCAATGCTGGTGGAGCAGACCGCACGATCGACTTAGCATATGCAAAGGCAGGAATATTAGAAAAAATTATTTATCCTACAGGAGGGAGCACCGAATTTACTTATGAAAGTAATGTAGCCAATACCTTTACACTTAACGGGCTTAGTGAGGGCTATCAATATTCTGGATTGAAAGGGCAGTCCTATGCATTTTATAAAAGCAGTGCTTATGTTCAGGCTAATCCCAGAATATATATAGATTCCTTTACGATTGCTGATATGAAAAAGCCGGGCATGATATTCTTTCAAATACCTGGATATTCAGGTCCATATAATACAATAAAATGTCCTGTAAGAATGGTTATCACAGGAATCACTAAGCCATCTAATAATATGATGTTAAGTGACCTTCAAACGCCATTTATTTTGCAACCTGGTAAGTATAAAATAACAGCTACTATACAACCTACCATTGATTTCCCAAATGCAGAGTTTGCAGTCACTATGAGCTGGTTAGAAAATCCGGATTTAAAAAACATTATTGTGGGGGGACTCAGAGTTGCCAAGATTATTAACTCGGATGCTTTAGGAAATAAGATCGCAAAATCGTTTAAGTATACCAATTTCAATGATTCGACAGTAAGCAGTGGGACTCTTGTAAATTTACCTAATCATAATCCCCTAATTCCTTGTGGTGATGGTGGTCTGCCCGCGGTCACAAGAATTATCAGTAGCAGCACTGCTCCTTTAACAACCACAGATGGTCAGTTTATAAGGTATGAAAATGTAACCGAATATTATGATGAAAATAAATCTTCTTTCAAAAGTGAGTTGACATTTTCAAATGATAATTTGTTTCTGACCATACCTAATAATACATATCCTATTCCGGCTAATACCGGGAGATCCTGGAGGAGTGGGTTATTATTGAACAAAAAAATCTATGAACAAAAAAAAGACCTGAGCTATGGTTTGTTAACTGAAGAACAGAACTATTATAGAAATTACGCGACAAATTATAAAAATACTTTTGGGATAAAAATGACACCAAATGTAATACAATCGCCTGTAAAGACTTTCTCGATCCAACCCGGAATGTTTGTTACAGAATGGTACCTGCTGGATTCGACAGTTACATTTAATTATTCAGGTGGAAATACCTTAAAAACAAAATCGGAGAATTATTATAACAGTAATTATTTGCTTTCTAATACAAGGTTTAGCAACAGCAACGGAAAAACCACAGATAATAAAACCTGGTACCCAAAAGATTATAGTAATGTCCCAGGATTTAATATCAATACATTAATACAAGCCCAGGCCATAAATATCCCCATCAGAAAGGAAATCTCGGTAAACGGTAAAATTACAGGTGGCCAGGCTATTAAGTATAATGCCGCTGCTCAACCCATAACAATGTATCAATACGAGAATGCTGCATTGTCAGATACGGTATTACATGATATAAATTCAATAATCGGGCTTAATTACAATCCTAAAACAGAGGTCACCTATACTGCGCAAAATAACATTTCAACAGTTAAAAATAGTGATGGTGTAACAACGGTGTTTTTATGGGGATATATGCAATCCTACCCGGTAGCTAAAATTGTCAATAGCGATTACACAACAGTGAATAGCGTTATTACGCAAGCACAGATAGATAATGCCATCGCTGCGGGTGATGCCTCACTGAGAATCTTGTTGAATACACTCCGTACTGACAGCAGATTAAAAGATGCACAGGTAACAACTTATACGCATGATCCTTTAGTTGGTATAACAAGTAGTACGGACGAAAAAGGCCAGACCACTTACTACGAATACGATGAATTCCAGCGGCTGAAGAATGTGAAGGACCAGAACGGAAACATCCTGAAAAACAACGTCTATCACTATAAACCCTAACCAGCGCTCCATATGAAAACAAGATCAAAGAACATGGCAAAGCGGATCAAATATTCCTTTGCGGCAGTGGCCTCGCTTTTCCTGGCCTTAAATACGCATGCCCAGGTGCAGGACAACATTGTAAATATTTATAACAACGAAACAGAAATTACAGGTAAAGCGAGCGTCACCTTACAACCTGGTTTTTATATTCCATCTGGTAAAAACGTGAGAATTTACATCACAGGGATCAGTTTTAAGAACTGTGCGACATTTGCCGGTGTACCCAGCGCAAACCAGAATTACATCAGTACCCGGGTTTTTAAAGTTCCGAATGTATCAGATGCAAATATAGATGCCCAGCGGAACGTTTGTGAGGTGAACCAAAGCGTCCAGTATTTTGATGGACTTGGACGTCCGCTTCAAACGGTGACTACTCAAGGCAGTCCAAGCTTTAAGGATGTTGTGCAGCCTTTGGCTTATGATGCTTTTGGCAGGGAAGCCACCAAATACCTTCCTTATAGCACGAGTGGTACAGCTGGAAGCTACAGACCCGATGCTTTAAGCGGAGCTAGTGGCTATAGCACCAGTGCCCAAAAGACATTTTATACTCAGACCGGGCAAAACTATACGACCATCCCGAGCCCCTATAGCCAGACCCTCTTTGAAGCCAGTCCTTTAAATCGGGTGCTGGAGCAAGGTGCCCCAGGAGATATCTGGCAGCCTGCTGCCAGCCGGACCAACTTAGCCGGCAGGACTGTGGTGATGGGCTATGGTACCAATGCCACAGAAGTTAAACTGTGGACAGTGACTGCAAACGGGGCCACATCAGGTACCTATGCTGCCGGGAAGTTATACAAAACAACGACAAAGGATGAGAACTGGGTAGAGGGTAATCTTAAAGGCGGTACCACTGATGAATACAAAGATTTTGAAGACCATGTGGTGCTCAAACGGATTTGGGAAACCGATACCAAATCCCTGTCGACCTATTATGTGTATGATGACCTGGGCAACCTTCGTTATGTATTACCGCCGGCCGTCAACGAGAATGGTCAAAGCCCGATCAGTAGTTTTACCGAGAGTGATGCTGTATTTAAAAGCTTTATCTATGGATATCATTATGACGGCAGAAAGCGGCTTATTGAGAAAAAGATCCCGGGCAAAGAATGGGAGCGGATGGTCTACAACAAACTCGATCAGGTGGTGCTCAGCCAGGACAGTTTGCTGAGCAAGAACAAACAATGGGTATACAGTAAATACGATGCCTTTGGCCGGGTCGTTAGCTCTGGAATTTATACCAATACCACCACGCTTTCCCGGGCTGCATTACAAGGTCTGGTGGACGGGCAAACCATACTCTGGGAAAGCAGGTCAGCAGCAGATTATACGAATGTGGCTTTTCCACAAAATGGAACAGACCCCCAGCTGATCAATTACTATGACGACTACAGTATCCCGGGAATTCCAAATAACCAAAGCAACAGTTACAGCAAGAAGCTTAAAACCCTGCTCACGGCCAGTAAAGTAAAAGTACTGAACACCGCAAACGATTTCCTGTGGACAGTGAACTATTACGATGAAGAAGCCAGAATAGTAAAGATCTATAAACAGCACTATCTTGGTGGAGCGGTGAGTGCGAACAATTACGATGAAATAGAAAACACCTACAATTTTGCAGGAGAACTCACGGCCAGTAACCGAGTGCACCATGCGGGTGCTGCAGTAACCACCATTGCCAACCGCTATGAATACGACCATATGGGAAGGAAACTGGCTTCCTTTGAAACCATCAATGGAGCAGCGGAAGTGGTGCTGAGTAAACTGGATTATAATGAAGTTGGGCAATTGCTGAAGAAATCCGTACACAGTACAGATGGCAGCAATTTTACCCAAAGCAATACCTATGCTTACAATTCAAGAGGCTGGATGACTAAGGTCAATGATCCCAATACCGTGGATGCCAAAACCATATTTGGCATGGAGCTGACCTACGCCGACCGGACCAATGCCTTTAATGGAAACATCAGCGGAATGAACTGGAAAACCAAAGTGCCTGCGGGTCTTGGATTATCAGAAACCAAACAAAACTACCTGTATGATTATGACAATCTAAACAGGTTAACCAAAGCGGGTTATGCGACATCAGGGGCAGTTGATAAGTTCAATGAAGAGCTGAGCTATGATGTGATGGGTAACATCAATACCTTAAAAAGAACCAATGGATCTACGGCATATTTCAATAATTTTGCCTATAATTATACCAACGGAACTGTAAAAGGGAACCAGCTGATGGGAATAACAGATGCGGGTACCGCTGCCCAAAGCAGCAACTACCAGTATGATGAGAACGGAAACCAGAAATCAGACAGCCGTAAAGGAATTACAATCGCTTACAATATGTTGAACCTGCCAAAAACCATCACCAAGACCAGTACAGGAGAAACCCTGAACTACATTTATGATGCGACAGGTCAGAAGTTGAGAAAGGTTTATGGAAGCAGCATCCGGGATTACATAGGCGGTATAGAATACAGTAATAATACGATAGAATTCATTCAGACCGAAGAAGGCAGGGCCATCCCAGGCTCCAGCTATACCTATGAATACATGATAAAAGACCATCTGGGCAATACCAGGGCAATGGTTAAACAGAACGGTGAGATTTCACAGGTGCAGGACTATTATGCTTTTGGACTGGAAATGAATCCCGGTAATGCAAAGGGAACAAGCCCGAATAACTTATACAGGTATAATGGCAAAGAGAAACAAACGGAGCTGAGTTTAGATCAATTAGATTATGGGGCAAGGTTTTATGATCCTGTGATAGGACGTTTTAGTACTATAGATCCTTTAGCTCTATTAAGTAGAAAAAATAGTCCATATAACTATGCTGTTAATAATCCTATTAGATTTATCGATGTTGACGGAATGTATGCTGGAGAAGCTGGCTCATATAAAAAAGGAGATAAAGATTTTGATGATGTTTTAACTTACTATGGTCTTAACAAAAATACAAAATCTGAGGGAGATCAAGATGATCCACCTAAAAAGAAAAAAGGACCTGACACGATGGATTACTATAAAGCAATTATAAATTCTTCTCGCCCTCAGTTTAATGGCGACTATGAAATTCGAGATAATAATGTTGGTTGGCTATTTGACTTTGGAGATCCATCTTTATATAATGAATTTAGGACAGGGACTAGCCCTACTAATTCTGTATTTTTGGATGATAACCCCTTGACTATTGATGTCCGGAATATGAAAGCTGTGTTGGAGTTTCAAAAAATAGTTGAAGATAAGTTAGCGGTCTGGAAATTTTTAAAGAAAGACATATCAAAGTTTTCATATACAAACTATATAGGTAAATTTAACCCTATAAGTGCTGGTTTTAATCTGGCTGCACAATTTATTGGATCTTTTACAGGAGATGCATTTATGTCTTCAAATGGAAATCTGATATTTGTAATTTCTGATGCTAAAACAACTAGATCTCTTTTGTACCATGCTGTAGATGATAAAGCAAGAGTTGGTGGATTGATAAAAACTCCTTATGGTTCTACAGTTCAAAAGTACATATGGAC
>NZ_QAIL01000414.1 GCF_003061025.1 Pedobacter sp. HMWF019
GTCCGGATCTATAGAATTAGCGTTTACAAAAATTAGATCCACTTGTTCAAATGAATCAGGATCAGATAGTTTTGATACGATTATTGATATGTGTTAATCATTAGAGAAGACTTCTCTGGAGCTTATCATTGAGAAAAAATAGTAAATTCCAATGATCTATGCGAAAAATAACGCAAAGACTTTTCAGATGAAAATGAAGTATATATCCTTTGTAGAGAAAAATATCAAAAGATTGCAAATTCCTTCTCAGAATTTGTTGAATTATACCTGAATGATTCTAAAGAATTAAAATTATAGGCCAGCATAGATCTTGTTGAGAATGCAAACAACCTGTACTTTCCTGCTTTAGCGCCCCTGTGACATCATTTGGATTCTAATCCCATACTGTTGCTAAGACTGCATTTGCAGTAGTTCCGTCATTAACCCGTTAAGAGATATGGCAGTAATGTCTGATGTCATAGAAAACCTATCCTGACCGGAATAAACAACAAATTTCTTTTCAGGATTGATATCCTGACAGGCTAAATGAAATCCTTTTGAAAGACTTGGTGAAGAATTCCGTTTAATTTCAATAGCCCACTTTTTGCTGCCGGAAAACTCTAGGATGAGGTCAATTTCTCCAAGGTTGTAAACGGGGTACCAACAATAAGTCGACCATTAAATCCAGATACCGGCTAATTGTTGGGGAGGTTAATTCAAAGCTTTTAGCAATTTGTGAAGCATTGGTAATTCCTCCCTGAAGATGTGCCAGCATGGTGTTACTTCGCTGATATTAATAGCGATAGTAGTCTTTCCAACTTGACGAGGTCCCATCAGTGCTACTGAGGCACTTCTTTTGAGTGCTTCCTCCACTTGCTTTTCTACTCTTCTTTTAATCATCCGTGTAAATTTAATATTACATTATCCATCCTACAAAGTCTCTTTTAACCAGCTAAAAAATTCCCTTTGCCATACCAGTCCATTATGCGCATGCAATACCCAGTGGTTCTCATTTGGCAGATATAATAATTTACTTTTGATACCCTTTAACTGCGCAGCCTGAAAAGCCTCCAGCCCTTGTTCAATCGGAACACGAAAATCAATACCACCCTGAATAACCATAATCGGTGTATTCCATTTACTGATGTAATTAGAAGGGTTAAATTCAGTATAGCTTTTAGACACAGGGTTACTCCAGTAATTACCACCCAGATCAAAATTAGCAAACCAAAGCTCTTCGGTTGTACCATACCAGCTTTTCATATCAAACAACCCATCATGAGCAATAAAAGTTTTGAAACGATTATTGTGGATGCCAGCCAGCATATATACGCTGTACCCACCATAACTCGCACCTACACAACCCAATCTATCTTTGTCAACATAACTCTCTTTCGATACATCATCAATAGCCGAAAGATAATCTTGCATAGGCTGCCCACCCCAGTCTTTAGCAATAGCCTCATTCCATTCAACACCCCATCCAGGCATACCACGGCGATTAGGAGCCACAACAATATACCCATTTGCAGCCATCAACTGAAAATTCCACCGAACACTGTAGAACTGTGTTAAAGAAGATTCCGGCCCACCCTGACAATACAATAACGTCGGATATTTTTTAGCAGGATCAAAGTTTGGCGGATAAACTACCCATACACCCATTTCCTTGCCATCAGTCGTTTTTACCATACGCAGCTTAGTATCACTTATGGCAATACGAGCATAATCTGCATCATTTGCATGGGTAACAGCCTTCATGTTCCCAGATTTCAAATCCACGTTAAATAATTCAGTTGCATGATTCATATCCGTACGGGATACAATTAAATGATCTCCATTTTGTGCAGAAATACCTGTAATGTCAAAAGCACCCTTAGTAATTTGTATAACCGGGGGCGAGATACGAGCCATGAGATTTGCAGGAACTTTTACCGAAAACAACTGTTTCGTTCCTTTAATTGCAGCATTAAAGAAAATATGGTCGCTGTTGGTACTCCAGGAAAAGCCACCGTCAACAGTTTCATCCCATGCAGAGGTCACATTCATTTTAACCTTGGTGGCCCAGTCCATAACCACGACGTCATTTTTATCTGCTTCATAGCCATCACGTTTCATGCTTAACCACGCCAGTTTTTTGCCATCTTTACTGAAAGCAGGAGCCATATCATATCCCATCATCCCTTCTGTAAGATTGGTCGTTTTTGCATCTCCTATATGATAAGCATAAATGTCGGTATTGGTGCTTTGAGCATAGGCCTTGCCGATCTTCTTTTTGCAAACGTATAGGATCGATTTACTGTCGGGGCTAAAGATGAAATCTTCTGCACCACCAAATGGTTTCTGAGGCGCATCATAAGGTTCGTTCTCTAAGAGGTCGCGAACAGGCGCACCCGTATTATTGGTGCTTGAAACGAAAACATGAGAAACCTTTCCTTCATTCCAGGCGTCCCAATGGCGGATGTTTAAATCAGTATAAACCTGCGCTGTACTTTTCGGAACGTCATTATAAATTTCCTTACCCAAAACCTTAGAAAAGCTGATGGTTTTAGAAAATGCAATCCATAGACCATCAGGAGAAACAACCACATTTTCAGCATCTTTCAATTGCGACGAAACTGTTTTCCAGGTTTTTCCCATATTCGTGCTTAAGAAAAGTTCTGCGCCTTTTATAGCATAAATACCATTTTTATCCCATTGAACAAACGTTTTGTCACCCAATAGATCCGTCTTTGTTTGTTGTCCGTTATCAACATTCAGAAGGAAGTATTGGTTGCTTGTCTTTTCGGTAGTCAAATCAGTCTTACCTATTTTATAAAAAAGTATTTTACCATCCGGACTGTTACCTAAAGTGGCGACTTTACCTAAGGACCAAAGTAATTCAGGTGTCATCACATTCTTTTCCTGACCAAACAGGATGAGCGGCATGATGAACAAAAGCAGTAGTGATATCTTTTTCATTGATGGTTTTATTAGAATACAATGTTTTGTGCTACAAAAATGAATTATTTAATTGAAAATTAGCGGTGATTTCTTTTATGCATAGACATTTTTGCCATTATAACTTCTTACGCTGTTAATGACCGGTCCTTTCAACCCATCTCCGGTAACTCAATTCAAATTTAACCTCACCATTAGGATAATTGCCAACTCTGGTCCAACCCTGAAGATGATAGAACCGCTCTGCACGTGTATTCGGTGCTGTGCCTAATTCAACATTGTCTTTGGTTTGTTCAAAATACCAATCCATCATTAGCCTATGCAGTTCCTTTCCAATCCCTTTTTCCGCAACTCTAAAAATCATATTTACGAACTTATAAACTTTAACAAATAGCTGTGAGCATTTCAGATTGATATTTTGATATCAATATATTATGATGTGTATGTATTTCTAAACTCCTCTAAACTCTTATAAAACTCCACCTGAGGAAAGCCCTTCACTTCCTTCGACCCCTTCCAGGTCAAATGCACCACCGCAAACTCCCTGCTGTCATCCTCTTTCCTGGTCACAAACAGCACATCATGACTTCTCTGATCAAAGCCCAAGGCCGACAACTCAAAACCCACTAAATCATGTTCGTTTGGCCAGAGGCTATAAAAACCAAAAAACGATCTGTAAACACCCACCTCTTTTTTTACCTCCTTTTCATAGGCCAGTTTTTCCTCAATGGAAACCGGTTCCCAAGGCTCCTCAAGAAAAGGCCTCGGTTCCTTCTCCAGAAAGAAATCCTCCAATACATGCCTGTCTACCCCCGCGATATCAATTCTTTTTGCCTCATCTAAAACCTCCTTTACATCATGAATAGTAAACCCGCCGGCAGCAAAAAGAAAATAACCATTTTCCAACTGAACACTCAGCTTCAATGCCTCCCATTGATCATAATCAGGCTTGCCTGCCGACCAAAATTTCCAAACCGCTTTTTGAACATACTTGTAGTAAGCATCTGTTGGTAAAAAATCACCATACAGCCCGCCCATACTTTCATCACCCACATGCAGTTCTGTAGATCCTATGCATCGTTCACATGAGAATATTTTGGCTTTCATCTGGAGTCTGGTTAATTATCCCTAAATATAATAGGTTTTGGAGAAATTGACTAGGCTATTGAAGAAGTTCATAAACCTGGTTTCCTTTAAAATAATTATCCCGATATTGTAATAGTAAACTAACGCATACACTCATGGCACTAAAACTTATACAAAGAGGAAGCAGCGGGCCAGCTGTAAAAGACTGGCAATTCTTTCTGTCCGGTCAAAACCTCTATTCCGATATTGCCGATGGAATATTCGGCCAGCATACTTATGATGGCACCGTCGCATTTCAAAAGCTAAGCGGCATTAAAGTAGATGGAATAGTAGGAAATAATACCTACGGAGCCGCCATGCTCAAAGGCTTCAATAAAGTCCAGGACGATCGCGATATAAAAGAAAGCGCCAACTGGCCGCCAAAACCAAATTTCCCTTCCGTAAACAGCAATTCCATCAGGCAACAAATGTTCGGAAAAATGGAGTACATTTCCCAACCCCAGCCAGATAATCCCGAACACATCAAAATCACCAATAACTGGGCACAGAATATCGTCACTGTAAGTATTCCACAACTAAAGGGCATACTCAAAAGACCAGAAGTTCAATTCCATAAAGCAGCAAAAGATCAGCTTATTGCCCTTTGGGCGAGGTGGGAGCGAGACGGAATGCTCGACGTGGTTAAATCATGGGAGGGATCCTACGAGCCACGCTTCGAAAGAAACAGCAGAACCGTGCTCAGCAACCATGCCTTTGGCACCGCCTTCGACATCAACGAAAAATGGAACAAATTCCATACACTCCCCGCACTGGTCGGCAATACAGGAAGTGTGCGAGAACTTGTTCCAGCCGCTAATGAACTCGGATTCTATTGGGGAGGTCACTTCAGCAGACCAGATGGCATGCATTTTGAAATTGCAAAATTGTTATAGTCACCAAAAAATCAACCATGAAAAACTTAATCATTTTTTTAGCTTTGATATGCCTTCACTTCAGCAGCTACAGTCAAAAGAAAAAAGCACGGCCCATTCCACTTCCGCCACTCAAAGAGAGTATCGTAGAATTTTCCAGGGATACACTTTCGCTGCGGCAGTATGCATTACCGATTTTATTCCAATGGAAAATGAATGCAGATACCACCCTTAAACCCAATACCGTTTTTAAAGAATTGATTAAGCTGACTTACGGGCAAACCGAAATTAATGGTGAATATAGCCTTGAGCCATTAACACTAAAAAAATCAAAGCCGGGCAAAGCTGTTCCGGAAATCAATATTCCTAAAAAGATCACCAGGGTTGGTTACTACGATGCGGAAATTTCAAATGGCGTTGTCATACTCAAGGGAGAGAGAACCCTGTCGTTAAAAATTTTCTACAACAAAAATATGCAAGTGAGCTATTTGAAGGATTTAGCTAGTGGAGCAATATATAAGCATATTCCGTCAGAAGAGCATCCAGTTACCGTTCGTGGTCATTAAGAATTGGTTTTGCCTGCAAATAATAATAATGTAATCAATAGGAGAACATGTATTTAATAACGACATAAAAATCCTGAAATTACGCAAAGGAAGTACTGATCAGTGGAAAGCGAATTAATGACCCAAAACACGCGTACAACTCAAAAAATCAGGAGCCGTGATTCCCGCCGCTAGGCCACCAAATATACAGAAGCCCGCCACGATAAACAGTGGAATAGCTGCTATCATATAATACACTGGCCTGCTTTCCCTAACCTGGATAAAATACTCCCTGTAATCAACCAGCTTTGCAGGAAACAAACTTGCTGCCAATTTCTCAAAAGAAGAAACGTTTGATCCCTCTACGATGTTCAAACAATAGCTTCCACGATCAGCAGAAAAACGATTCATTTCCATTCGTGCCGTTTCAAAGCCATTGAGGTGCGGACTAAAAACAGATCTGGGTAAAGGAATATTTTCACCTGAGGGAACTTGATGTAATTTCAACTGGAACTTATCTACAGGCGTACGCCTGAAAAGCTTTCCCTTTTGCCATATCGCATAAATTCCCGGCCTGGTGATTTCAAATGACACCTCTTTTTGGGTAAAAGGAATCTCAACGATCAACTCACCATTAAACACCCCTTTAAGCATCCTGATGGCTTTAACCAGAATAAATACACCAACAGGCACCAGGCAAAAAAATAAAATCCTGAATATGATTAATTCCACCTCTAAAATTGCGTTAACAAACATAGAAACCCTGCTTTTGAGACTTTCTATACTTAATAAATAATTCAATGTCTAATATAACAACTTAACCTACATTTTGTTATGCCACCGACCAGGTAACCAAAAACAATTAGAAGACAATGACTAAATTTGGATTCGTAAGAATTAATTTACCAGATGCATAAACAACTTCCTATAACCGTTAAAGGATATTACTATCAAACAATGATGAAAACTGCCTATATGTGGCTTCCGGTTTTTGCAATTGTAATTTTGATATGTTCGTTCTTTGAAAAATTACGCTTTGTTTTATATCCAACCGTGGTTGCTGCAACCTATACTTTAATTATTAATCAACTGAAAAAGAAATCTATTCAAGTATGTTTTGAAAATGATGAAATAGAATTGAATGGTATCCGTATCCCAATATCTGATATTGAAGAGTATTATATTTCCTTGCCCTTAAATGAACTGTTAATGCTGAGGCTGAAAACAAAATGTAAAAGCGAAGCGGTATTTCTTGAAAAAGAATCAAAAGAAGCTATTGAGATTTTTTTTAGTAATGTTAACATTAAATCTAAGAAAAATGGCTACGATACTTATTTGAAATACAGCCATTTAATATTGCCTTTCGCAGGTTTAATTATTTGTGCAGTCGTTTATAAACTGTATAACTACATCTTTTACGCAGTTAATTA
>NZ_QAIL01000415.1 GCF_003061025.1 Pedobacter sp. HMWF019
CTATATAATCATAATGCACTATTTAAAGAGATCGAAAAATTATTGATGTTTACAAGTATACAATAAGGAGGAGTTTTAAATCCTCCTTATTGTACATATTTTACAAACTAGAACGGGTATCGTCAATAGATAACCCAACTTGACCCTCGATCTTACTTTTTAACTGAGGAGAAGCTAAAGTACCATCGTTGGTATGAAATTCACAAGGAATAACACCTGTAGAAGGACAAGTAACTGGAGTTGTACTGAATGAGTAGGCATCATTTGGGCTGTTGATTGTTGCATACCCAGTAACATAGTAGGTAGTTGGAACTAAATTGGTAAATGCACTAGCGCCTAAAGCAACTCCTGCTACTAATAGGCCTAAAAATACTTTTTTCATAATTGAAATTATTAAAAGGTTCTTGTTTTAAGGTTACCATATTTCTTTAAACAGGCTATGGCATTCTACCTGTTTTACGCGCGCAAAATCTTTTATTTCTTATATATCTTTAATCCAATAAATGCCAGGAGAATTAGGCCTGAATTAAACCAAACATGATTTTTCCAGGAGAGCTTTGCGATTATACCTCCACAGCTACACGGAAGGTCGCTATCAATATAAAACATGTATAATATGTAAATCAAAAACAAAACCATTAGAATCATCGAAGCTATAAGACCGTTCTTTCTTGATATTGGTAAAATTAGAGCCGTACTGATTCCGATTTCTGTTAAAGGAACTAGATATGCTACCACACTATGATATCTACCTATCAGTGGATAGTTAGCCAAAACTACCCTAAAAGTATCCATTGCTATCAATTTACTTGCAGCGGTATATATAAACAGAGCTACAAATAAATAACATATAACATCCACTATAATTCTTTTAGTTTTCTCTGACAGCCGTAAATTAGAGCGCCCTTTAAGTGTCGTTTCCATTTCTATAATTCTAATTGTTTATAATCAAACGTTTGTTCAACTTTAGACTGTAAAAGAATCCCCACAATAGCGAGCAACAAAAACACCACATTAAACACCAGGTGCTGCTCCCAGCTCATCGCCGCCAGTACTCCCCCACAGCTACAAGGAATCGAATCACTAAAATTCAAAATGGCTATAATATAGGCCGTGAACATGGCCATCAGCAACAAACAACCATACAAGCCCAACATAATGGTCCGTGGAATAATCAGCAACAAACAAACGCCAATCTCAACAGCTGGCACCAACCAAACCAATACCCTTGCAAAATCCGTCAAGATTGGAGACTTGCCGATCTGGATCTGAAATTTATCATAGTCCATTAACTTACTGGTTGCGGCATAAAGGAACAATAAGAAAAAAAGGCCGGATATAACCTCTACGATTACACCACGGCCGATCTTGCCCCTATTTGCGAGAATTTTAAAACAACAGTCAGATATAAAGTTCATTTTCTTAGAGTTCATAACAATTACTTTGATTACCCAAATTTCGCCAGGAAAAGCAAGACAGTGTTATATACCCATATACAGAAAAAATGTATACCCGTATACAATCCCGTTGTATACAAATACACACTTCACCTACTACGGATCAATACCATAGCAAAAACCAAAAAATGCTTTAGATTAATTTTAAGCTATTCAGCTTTTCCAATTGCCGTACATAGCCCACCCTGGTCAGATTTACATGTAAGGCCTGAACCTCCTGACTGGTGCAATAAATAAAACTCTGGTTTTCGGTAATAAACTGTTTTACCCGTTCCATTGGCGTCTGTAGCAACAGCGCATTCCGTTTACGATACTGCATCCCTTGACGAACCGCCAATATCCGTATCGCGTTATTGATATCAGGATAGTACTCCATCAAATCCAGCAGATCAGCATAGCTGATCGACAGCACCTCACCACTCTCCAGTATTTCTATATAATCGGTTCTCGGTTCACCATCCAGTAAACCTGAATCATTAAATATAAACCTGCATTTATTCCAGATATTGGTACCATACCTGCAACTTTTATCCATATTATAATAATAACTATGGACCATAGCTTGAATGGAAAACAGCAAATGTCCCTCCCATCCCGGGCCTGGACTTTCCAGCTGCTGATATTTCACCGCATTGTGAAGACGACATCGTTTCACAATTTCATTGATCTTGCTTTCTTCATCACTGACCATCTGTCCAAAAGCAGGCAGCACATATCGGGTGATCAATTCCCTTTTATAATCTTCTACATAATAATTCATAGGTGTAAATTGAGGGGCGTTGTACATGGCAAAATTTTGCTGTATAGCAGCAACAAAGTTCTGCATTGGAAAAGACTTTTTACTAGGCCAGCAGTACGAATACATACTATGCCAATACTCTAATAGTCAGAATATTTACATACAGAAAGCAGACAAACCCCTGCTGCTGCCAGAATCACACCAACCACATTAAAGGTCAGTTGCTCTTCCCAGTTCCATGCAGATAAAACACTACTGCAACTACAAGGAATAACCGAACTAAAATTCAGCATAAGCATGATATAAACTGAAAACAAAGTCATTAAAGCCAGACAGCCATATAAACCAAACCTCCTTTGTCCAGGGCGGATCAGTAATATACAAATCAAAAACTCCGAAACCGGAACCAGCCACCTCAGAATACCTCCATAGTTTCCAAGTACAGGCAACCTGGACATCTGACCATAAAACTGCTCACTATGGAAAAGTGCACTTAGCCCGGCATAAAGAAACAGGAGAAAAAAGAGCAGCCAGATCAGGCCTATAACCAGGTTATACGACCTCTTTCGTTTAAATACAAAAAATTCAAAGTCATTAAGTTTCCTAAAATTAAAGCCCCGGATGATAATTCCCCGAAGAAAGTTTATTGACAGCTGAGTTTTCATTTATAGTATCCACTAATTTTTGTTAATTTAATTCCATATAAAGTTCAATAGCAGAGATGAAATTTCAGCTATGCCAGTTCAGTTAATTACTACTGTGCCAGTTAGTTGACAAAAAACTAATCTTCGTAAATTATAGACTTCTTTTTTATATACTTCGAAGAAAACCTCATTTTCTGCCATTTTTTTGTTGTTGCTTCATCAATTTCCCCACTGCTAAAAACCGTCTCTAAGATTGCGGCCGGGCTAAACTTCTCACTGTTCATAATCACCAGGCCTCCCATTTTATGTTTCATAAAACCCAATGACAAAACCGGCACTGTTAAACAGCCCGGCTCTATTCCAAATATCCATTGCTGTGGCGCTAAGGTTTTATCTGTAAAAGAGATATCTGCAGTATATACCTCGTACATCAGCATCCGCTCGTTTTTTAAATCAAAAGACACCACAGTACAGTTTAACTTACAATGTGTAGCACCTTTAAGGAACTTGAGGTCTTGCGGCAATTGCAGCTCCGGGAGTTCTATTTGTAAAACACTCCCCGTAACCATCACTTCTGGCTTTACCAATAAGGATTTTTTTAATGGCGAACCAAGATTAAAGTCAAAACCATCCAGTGCAGCAAAATCAAGCTCCTCCAAAATCACCCGGTTTGTTTTCTCGTCTAAGGCCTGGCGCAACGACTGCAATACTTCATTAAGAAATCTGGTGTTCATATCTCCATCATGAAAACCAGCAACAACAGTATTAAACGCTTTCCTTATGGCGCAAGCAAGGCTACTCCCATAACCAAAAACTGTTGCTGCATTTTTTGTACCTTTAGTAAGGGCACTTTTAGGAGTTACCGCTTTTGATTGTATAACCTGCTTGCCCCGGTGTACCTTTGAAATTGTTGGGCCTACCAGACCCCTTAAGTGTTTTCCATCAAATCTTGCCATTTCGATTTATATTTTGGTTAAAGGATATACTATGTTCCAGCCTGCTCCAGTCCTGGTTCCCCTTTACTCCTGAGTTAATACCCAGTTAGAGCAGAGTAAGTCCGGGTTTTTCCGTAAAAACCCGGACTCACTCCGGACTTACTCTGCACGGAATACGAACCAGGACCAGACCATTCCTGATCTTGTTACAACCTCGAATTAAATTAATTAACTTAAAACTCATAAAAAAAGCCGGGTATCATCTCCCTTGTATGATACCACGGCCTGGCTTGTCTGTCTAAATTCAAAAAGTGTCGATTTTCTAAAAAATAAAGCCCCTAACTTTAATCTCTACAAAAAATTTCTCTTCTCCTTTAGCCTCTTCAACAAAATTTTATTAATTTAACACTCAGCAAAGCTCTAATTTGAAAAATGCTTTTAGGTAGGCCAGTTGAAATTTTACATGCTGTGCCAGTTTCCGATCCTCTTTTGTCTTGAAAATCATCAAGCTCAATTTGCTAAAATTTAAGTTAATCTCATCTCAAAAAAATGACAAAAATTGACTCTCAGTTGTGGAGAATACCCAATCTAATGGAGGGGTTCTACATGGCACAAGTGTATGAATTCATCATTGAAAACATACAAGAAGGTATTTTACTACCTAACACCTATTTACCGCCTTACCGGGAACTTGCCCAGTTAAACGGCATCAACAGAAATACCATTTTACGTGTATTCAACAAGCTTCAGGAACAGGGCTGGGTGATTGCACAACCTGGAAAAGGTATTTTTGTATCCCCTACCTATCCGGGCCATGATCCGCTCCATCCGGCTTCAGCAGCTATTGATCGTTTGCCCGTCAGGTTAAGATCACCTACTCCATTAACTCAGGATCCGGAAAAACCAAAGCAAAACTTTACAACGATAGGCTTTGACATCCCCAGCCCCTATTATTTTCCCGTAAGCCTGTATTACAAGTACATGCGGTACCACACCAAACGCTATCAAAACGTAAAACAAATCCAGCAGGTTATTGATGCACAGGGCCTGGATTTTAAAGACGCCATCCTTACCCACTTTAATGTAATGCGCGGATTTAACCTCCATCCACAATCTTTAGAGGTGATCATGGGCAGGCGGGAAAGTCTGGACGCCTTGCTTCATGTACTGATAGAACCCGGAGACATTGCCATCAGTACAGCACCTCAAGACCTCATTCTCCAGGAAGCGCTGGACAAATCTGGTGCAGAAACAATAGCCTTGAGCACTGTAGACCCTACATTCATGGATCAACTATCAGACTTACTGCAGCATAAAAAAATCAAAGTTCTCCATGTACGCCCTCAATGTGGTTATCCCGAAAACAACCACCTGAGTCCGGAAATTTGCAGACAACTCATTAGTCTAGCCAAAGAACATCAATTCTACCTTTTGGAGGAAGATGAATACCACGAATTTTGGTACAAACCCCAGCCCTATATCCCGTTGGTTAGATACAACCACAAAGGACATGTGATCTATCTGGGGGTATTGAGCTTACTGACACCTTATATGCAAAACACCAGGGTTATTGCCGCAGCCGCAGAATTTATTGCGCTGCTGAAAAAGGTACCCATGGAGCCATTCCGTTACCGGAATATTATTGAAGAGAAAGTCATTACAGATATTTTACGGAGCGGAGAACTTTGGAAATATGCAAAGAAGGCCAGAATGGCTAAAGAAATTCACCGGTATGAGATCAGTATGGAGATGCAAAATTATTTGCATGGAATTGCAGAAATTTATACTCCGGATAGCGGTTTAAACCTTTGGCTGGAATTTGGACATGCAGAAAGCCTGTTGGGTTATATGCAGGCCATTGAAAACCAGGGTATCGAGATCCCATACCCACCGGGCAGTCAAATGCCGGGTCCCGGTGTAATCAATATCCGGCTGGGTTATGGCACCTGGGATGTAAAAGAAGCAGAAGAGCCCGCTAAACTGATCAAAGAAAAGTTTAATTCGAGGGGAAATTAAACCCAATTTGTTTATCTTGAGCCCGTCTAATTTTTAAGAAAAAACACTTCAAAAGACTTATGAAACCATCATGTACAGAAATACACAAGCCGATATGAATAGAATTTGGTAGCACATGATAGCTTCATCAC
>NZ_QAIL01000416.1 GCF_003061025.1 Pedobacter sp. HMWF019
GATCAGATCAGTGGTCTGATCAGTGATAAATCTGGATTGGGGGAGTTGAATAAGCTGATTGCCCAGCGTAAGGTAAGGCACATAAAAAAGAAACAGGTCATTTATTATGAGGGGGATTCTGTTCAGGGAATTTACCTGGTAATCACGGGAAAGGTGAAAACCATTAAATTGACTGAAGACGGCCGGCAGCTGATGACGGGTATTTACGGAGAAGACCAGTATTTTGGAATTCCTTCTTTATTGATGAATGAGCCTTATGCAGAGAATGCAGAGGCGATGGAAGATACCACCATTTGCTTGTTGCCTAGAGACATGATGGAGGAACTGCTGAATCAGTACCCGGATATTGGACGCCAGTTCATTAAGATATTATCTAATAATTTATTGGATAAAGAAGAGCAGTTGATGCAACTGGCCTATCACTCTGTACGCAAAAGGTTATCGGAGGTATTGATCCGTCTGTCCAAACAGGAACAGTCTAATGACCCGCTTTTGCTAAGGGTTTCCAGAGACAATCTGGCTGCACTTGCCGGAATGGCTACGGAAACCGTGAGCCGTATCCTGAGCGATTTTAAAGATGAACTGATCATAGAACGTAAAGGTAGTCAGATCCAGATCCTGGACCTTAAAAGGCTCCGTCAAATGAAAAACTGATGAATATCATGTTAATGGTTGATTAAACTCATTCTAAACCAAGGCTTCTGCACTTAATTTTGATGTTATAAAATATCAAGCATGAGAGCAGTAGCCTATAGTATTAAATCTTCTGAAAAAGAACCTCTTGCGATCGCTAATCGCAAAAAACACGACATTACTTTAATTTCGAATGCGCTAAGTGAAGATACAGTTGTTTACGCAGAAGGTAAAGAGGCTGTTATCGTATTTGTAGATGATGAGTTATCGGAGAAGGTGATTAACCGACTCGCAGATCTTGGGATTAAGTATATTGCCACACGTTCCACTTCTGTTGAACATATTGACAAACAAGCTGCGGTAAGCCGGAACATCCGGATTGCCAATGTTCCGGCTTCAATTCTCAAAGAGGGATCTCAGGAGGCATTGTCTATGGCGCTGGCTGCAGAAACAATACTGAACCTGGACAGGTGGCAGCATAAAAAATGTTTGGGTTCTGCCTGTGTTTGCTCCAGGGCCTGTGATCAGCATAATGAGTTGTTTGACTCCTTAAATGAAGGTGATCATGAAAAGTAAGCTATCCGATAAGTACAATGTGGCTGTGCCCCGTTATACCAGTTATCCTACTGTTCCTTACTGGGAAGCAGACAGTTTTAGCAACGACCGATGGAGAGAGGCCGTACGGACCTCATTTAGAGAAAGTAATGCTGCCGAAGGCATCAGTTTGTATATTCATTTACCTTTTTGTGAAAGCCTGTGCACGTATTGCGGATGTAATACCAGGATTACGCGCAATCATAAAGTGGAAGCACCTTATATTGCAGCCGTCTTGAAAGAATGGGCTTTGTACCTTAAATGCTTTGATGGTAAGCCGGTGATCCGGGAATTACACCTGGGTGGCGGTACACCAACTTTTTTTAGCCCTGAACATTTGGAAATACTGATCAATGGTCTTCTAAAGCATGCTTCAGTACATGAACGAGCAGAATTTAGTTTTGAGGCCCATCCCGGAAACACCACCAAAGCCCATCTGGATACTTTATATCGGCTCGGCTTTAAACGCCTGAGTCTGGGGATCCAGGATTTTGATCCAAAGGTACAACTCATGATCAACCGTATACAAAGCTATCAGGACGTGGAGCGGGCAACTGAAGAGGCCAGAAGTGCAGGTTACAGGTCTGTCAATTATGACTTAATCTATGGTTTGCCTTTTCAAAGCCTGGAAGGTCTTGTGGATACTATGGATTCAGTATTAAAGCTCCGGCCAGACCGTATTGCTTTTTACAGCTATGCGCATGTGCCCTGGGTAAGGCCTGGACAAAGGAGATATACAGAACAGGATTTGCCCTCTGCAGATCTTAAAGGTAAACTCTATGAAACAGGAAGGGAAATGCTGAAGGCAGGGGGCTACACAGAGATTGGTATGGATCATTTTACCCTGCAAACCGACAGTTTGTTTACCGCAGAAAAAGATGGGCGGCTTCATCGTAATTTTATGGGCTATACCGATCAGTACAGTCGTTTGATGATAGGCCTTGGAGTCTCCGCTATTAGTGATACCTGGACTGGTTTTGCGCAAAACGTAAAAAAAGTAGAAGATTATCTGGAATTGGTGAACAACGGAGAGATTCCTGTGTTTAAGGGCCATATCCTGAGTGCAGAAGATTTGGTACTCCGCCAGCATATTCTGAATATTATGTGTAAAGGAACTACTTCCTGGTTTTCTGCAGAATTGCAGCACGTATCCTTATGGGAAGGACTGCAGCGTATGCAGGAACTGGAAGCAGATGGTCTGGTTGAAATTACAGACCAATCTCTTCGGGTTACCATACTGGGCAAAAGATTTCTGAGAAACATATGTATGACGCTGGATGCCAGACTTTGGCGAAATCAACCCGCAACTCAATTGTTCAGTATGGCAGTTTAGCAGCCTTAGCGGCAGTCTGCAACTGAACTACCGGGTTTAGATGGGCTTAAATAAGGGATGTTCAGGTTCATCCCTCTTAAAATAAACCAGATACCCAGGCAGATCATCAGATATGGCATGGTCTTATTGATGCGGTTCCTGACCATTGCACTGGTCCATCCGACACCAATAGTAACCATTAACATCAAAGGGGCAGTACCCAATCCAAACCAGAACATATAACTTACCGCAGATGGAATACCTGGCGTATTCACTGCTCCAGCCAGGGCCAGATATACAAATCCGCAAGGTAGCAGCCCGTTGATCATGCCAATGATCAAATGATTGGCTTTGTGTTTTAAAGCGTAGCTGAATAGATCGTGGAAAGGTTTTAAAAGAAAAGATGGCCCGTTGGTGGGCGTTGAAAATTTAAAGATCCTGGTGCAGGCGGCAACAAGAATGAGCAATCCACTGAAGACACTGATGCCTTGCTGCATACCTGAGAGCCAAATTTGACGGCCAATCCCTCCAATGAAGACACCTAATATACAATAGGAGATGATCCGGCCAGTTTGGTAAAGTAATTTGTCGAGTACAAGGTACATACGGCCGGACTTCAAAGACGGAACAGCAAAGGCAAGCGGGCCGCACATGCCCACGCAATGTACGCTGCCCAGTAATCCAATCATAAAAGCCAGGTGGTTATCGCTCATTACAACATCACCTCCTTTTCATACAGATAAGATTTTCCATCGTTTTTCCATTCCATTTTAAGTTTCCATAAGCCACCGGCCTTTTGGCCCACAGGGATATGAAACTGGTTTCTGGAATCTGTTTTCAGCTCCAGCCTCTGGTCCAGTTTCTTGTCTGCTGTACGGATCAGTTGTACTTCACCTGCAGCGGCTTGTTTAAAGCTAAGGACAAGGGTATCGGTTGTTAATTCTACAACAGGCTCGGCATGTTCCTTTTTTACGTTCTCTTTCTTTAGGTAATCCTCATTGTAATGAATGCCTTTCTCATAATAATCATTATCCACCAGTGCATCACTTTTGCTCCGGATCATTTTTATACCCAGTACAATGATGAAAGTCATAAAGATGGCCATGCCGATCACTAATTTTGTTCCCCAGTTCCAGTTCATAGATTTAATCATTAGGTGGTGCGATAAAAGTGGTTTGAAAACGGTCTATAACTTTCCCCCCTGAAAGAAGTTTAAAGCCAATTTCTGTTTTATATTGCTTAATGCTCTTTTGAGGCAGGATGATAAAGAAGGTCAGTTTTGTACTGCCTCCGTATTTGAGCTGATCCTCCTTTTGGATGAATTGTATCTTTGCTGCCGGGTTTTCCGGTATAATTTCAAATTTAAGATCCTTACTGGTTTTGTTGACCAGTTCAGCATTATATAAGTTACTCACCGTATGGTCCTGGTCGCGGATCTGATACAGCGTTCCGCTGGCTCTCAAAATGGTCGCTTTTACATCACTTCTGCTCAGGAGCAGGTAACTGAGTAAACTGATTAAAATCAACAGGACGGCACTATAGCCGTAAATCCTTTTGCTGAGTTTAAACGGTTGTTTCAGTTTGATCTCTTCTTCAGATTTAAAACCGATCAGCCGCAGTGGCCGGTCAATTTTTTCCATCACCATATCGCAGGCATCTATACAAGCAGTACAATTGATACATTCCAGTTGGGTACCATTCCGGATGTCTATCCCGGTGGGGCAAACGTGCACGCAAAGCTTGCAGTCTATGCAATCGCCCCGGAGGTTTTCTTCTCCTTTAATACGCTTTCCTCTTGGTTCACCTCTTTCATAGTCATAGGCCACAATAATACTTTGATTGTCGAGCAGTACACCCTGTAAGCGTCCATAAGGGCAGGCTACTGTACAAACCAGTTCCCGCATCCGGGAAAAGACCAGGTAAAATACAAAAGTGAAAATACAGATAGAAATAAAGCCACTTAAGTGTTGTTGTACAGGTTCGGTAATGATTTTGATCAACGTGTCAGAACCAATCAGATAGGCCAGGAAAATATTAGCGATAAAAAAGGAGACGACCAGGAAAGTCATATGTTTAATGGTTTTTTTGACCACTTTTTCAGTGGTCAGCGGACCATCGTCCAACTTTTTTTGTTTGGTATGGTCGCCTTCAATCCAGTTCTCTATCCGGCGGAAAACCATTTCCATGAAAATAGTTTGCGGGCAGGCCCAGCCACAGAATACCCGGCCAAACACGACGGTAAAGAGCACAATGAATACCATAAAAGTCAGCAGGCCCAGCACAAACAAGTAGAAATCCTGCGGCCAGAAGATGATCCCGAAGAATACAAACTTCCTTTCCAATACGTTTAGCAACACCAGTTGTTCTCCGTTAACTTTAATAAAAGGCGCTGCAAAAAGTAAGGCCAGGAAAAAGGAACTGACAGCTGAACGGTATTTATACAGGCTTCCCTTTACAATACGGGGATAAATCCATTTGCGTTTTTTTCCATCGTCTGTTACGGTAGAGATCTGGTTTCTGAACTGGTCTGGGCTCTGTGACATGGTTATTTTTGTTTTTCGCCCTGTGGTGCTTTTGCACCGGCAGGATGACTTCCCTGAAGGGATAAAATATAATTGGTCAGATCTGCAATTTGTTGTGCGCTCAGCGATTTCTCCCAGGCGATCATCCCTTTTTCCGGCACACCATATTTAATGGTCTTAAAGATGTCTTTGACCGTTCCTCCATGCAACCAGTATTCATCGGTCAGGTTGGGCCCCACAATACCCTGGGCATGTTCCCCATGGCAGGGCGTACATCGGTTTTTGAACAAGGATGCCCCTTCATTGATCACCGCTGGATCTTTACTTTGTTCAATGTTGTTCTCATTGACGGCATTTTTGGCATTTCCAGGTTTGGCCAGAAAAGCTTCCTTGGCCAGCACAGCCTGTTCCAGCTCCGTGTTGTATTCCTGCTCCTGGTTTTGGCCCCAGCCCAGTACTTCATAATTGAACAAATAGATCACTGCGAAGATGATGGTTCCATAGAAGAGGACCATAAACCAGGCAGGTGTAGGATTATTGAGTTCTGCAATCCCGTCAAATTCATGCTCCATAACCAGATCTTTTTCCTCAGATATGGGCCTTAAACCCATTAGTTTGCTCAGCAGGGAAGGCTGTGCCTTTTTCAGGGCCAGGGCTTGTTCTTCGGCCAGAGTCCTTTGTGCTTTTTCCTCCGGACTGAGAAAAGGGGTAGGGTCAACAGATTCTTTGACGTAAAATTTGATCACTTTAAGCATCAGGATGGAAACACCCAGTACCATGATGGCGGTGAGGCCCATGGCGATCACCAATATGTCTGAATAACTCATATTATAAATCTTCTTCGTTTAACGGGAGTTCACTCATGTATTTCACTTCATCCTTTTTCATCATATAGAGCACAATGCCTACGATAACGAAAAAGAGTACAAATATTCCGAGTGAACTGATCAGGTACACCTGCTTGTCGTCTACCTGTTCTAAAAATTGTTTAAACATAGCTGTATCGTTTATTTTGCTTTAATGTCCATACCCAAACGTTGCAGGTAGGCAATAATGGCGATGATCTCTTTATCACTTTTTACTTTTACATTGTTCTTGTTCAGATCTGCAGCAATTTCTTTGGCCTGTTTGTCCAGATCTTTATTGGCCTGGTGTTCATATCCCTGCTCATAAGGTACGCCCAGGGTACGCATGGCATTGATCTTGGCAATGGTGGTGGTGGTATCGAGTTGCTGCGTGATCAGCCATTCGTAAGGTGGCATAATACTTCCAGGCGACATGGTTTGTGGATCGAGTAAGTGGTTGTAGTGCCAGGAGTCGGAGTACTTTCCACCTACACGCTGCAGATCTGGTCCGGTTCTTTTAGAGCCCCAAAGGAAAGGGTGGTCATAAACAAATTCGCCCGCTTTGCTGTATTCTCCATATCTTTCAGTTTCTGAACGGAACGGGCGGATCATCTGAGAGTGGCAGTTCACACAACCTTCACGGATGTAAACATCCCTTCCCTGCAATTCTAACGGACTGTAAGGTTTTACACTTGCAATGGTTGGAATATTGGATTTGATGGTGAAAGTAGGCATCATCTCGATCATACCTCCAATCAGGATTACAACTAAAGACAGCACCATGAAAATCATAGGTTTGCGTTCCAGGAAACGGTGCAGTTTTTTATCTGAACCTTGCGGTACATATTCTTTAGCAAGTGCTTGTGCTTCGGCAGGTTCGTTGGCCAGCAATTTTCCTGCTCTTGCGGTTTTGATGATGTTGTAAGTCATTACAATGACCCCGCAAAGGTACATGGCACCGCCCAGGGCCCTTAACATATACATTGGAATGATCTGAATCACAGTTTCCAGGAAGTTGGGGTATTTCAGCACACCCTCTTCTGTAAACTCTTTCCACATCAGGCCTTGGGTAAACCCGGCAAAATAAAGAGGCACCGCATAGAATATAATGCCCAGTGTACCTATCCAAAAGTGGAAAGAAGCCAGCTTTTTAGAATACAATTCTGTTTTATAAATTCTCGGGATCAGCCAGTATAGAATTCCAAAAGTCAGGAAGCCGTTCCAGCCAAGTGCACCTACGTGTACGTGCGCAACAATCCAGTCGGTATAGTGTGCTATGGCATTGATTTGCTTAAGGGCTAGCATGGGGCCTTCAAAGGTGGCCATACCATAAGCAGTGATCCCGACCACCATGAATTTTAAGGTTGGATCTTCACGTACTTTATCCCAGGCCCCTCTTAGAGTGAGCAGTCCGTTGATCATACCGCCCCAGCTTGGGGCAATCAGCATCACCGAAAAAGCAACCCCCAATGACTGGGCCCATCCCGGAAGGGAGGTATAGAGCAAATGGTGTGGACCTGCCCAGATGTAAATAAAGATCAGCGACCAGAAGTGCAGAATACTCAACTTATAGGAGTACACCGGGCGCTGAGCCATTTTCGGTAGGAAATAATACATCATCCCCAGGTAAGGTGTGGTCAGAAAGAATGCAACAGCATTATGACCATACCACCATTGTACCAGGGCATCCTGTACACCGGCATATAAATAATAACTTTTAAAAGCGGAAACCGGAAGTTCAAATGAATTGACAATGTGCAGTACCGCAATGGTAACGAAAGTGGCGATGTAGAACCAAATGGCCACGTACATATGCTTTTCCCTGCGCTTGATGATGGTTCCGAACATATTGATTCCAAAGACCACCCAGATGATGGTAATGGCGATATCTATAGGCCATTCCAGTTCGGCATATTCATGGGAAGTAGTTAATCCCAAAGGGAGTGTAATGACCGCAGAGACGATGATGAGTTGCCAGCCCCAAAAATGGATCTTGCTTAAAATATCGCTGAACATTCTCGCTTTCAGCAAACGCTGAAGCGAATAATAGACCCCCATAAAAATGGCATTTCCAACAAAGGCAAAAATTACAGCGTTGGTGTGCAGGGGCCTGATCCGGCCAAAAGTGGTGTACTGGTTACCCATGTTCAGGGCAGGCTTAAAAAGCTGCATGGCAATGAGCAAACCAACCGTCATGCCAATGATTCCCCATACAATGGTGGCAATTGCAAAGTTTCTGACGATCTTGTTGTCGTAGTAAAATTTCTCAGTCATAATAAATGATGATGGTTGTTTATTGGGGGTAAAATTAGCGCTGCGAGCGGTCCTGGAGAATGATACAGACTTCAGCTAAAGGTGATCTTCATCACTTTTTTGATCTGCTTTTTCTGTAGCTTCTTCTTCGAACAGCATGCGTATCGACGGTGTATAAGTATCATCATTTTGTCCGGTCTTACTGGCCCAGAAAAAAGCAAGGAGAAAAATCAGCGCCAGCAGGATACTGATGCCGATCAGCATATAGATCATGTTCATAACAAGTGATTTTTACGGGCGTATAACCTTGCAGCTATACTGGTGAAAGAAATAATCGTTACAGTACTTGCAGGCATCAGTATAGCAGCAATCAAGGGTGAGAGTGTACCTTGTACCGCAAAAAATAAACCCAGCGCATTATAGGCCAGAGAGATTCCGAAGCTCATATGGATTACGCTAACGGCGTCTTTTGCCTGACGGATAAAGTTCGGGATCCGGTTAAAGTTACTTCCATCCAATATAGCATCGCAGCCTGGAGTAAAATTGTTAATGTTGTCTGTTACGGCTACACCCAGGTCACTTTGTTTTAAAGCACCCGCATCATTTAGTCCATCTCCAAACATCAGCACTTTATGCCCCTTGTTCTGCAGCGTTTTGATATAATCCAGTTTGTTTTGTGGCGATTGCCTGAAATGCATGTGCTGAATGCTGGGGAAAAAAGGAATAAGGCTCTTGCGGTCATGTTCCTGGTCTCCTGAGAGCAGATGAAGATTAGCGTGCCGGCCCAGACTGAGTACCAGCTCTTTAAAGCCATTTCGCCACTGCTGGCTCAATAAAAAGTAACCCAGGTACTGATCTTCTATCATCACGTGTACGGTGCTTCCCTGAAGCTGGGGGATAGGTTCAATACCAAGGAAAGCAGTACTGCCTAACCGGATGAATTGCCCGTTCACCCGACCACTGATCCCCCTGCCTACTTTTTCTTTGTAATCTAATGCGGTATATTTTTTTGGAAGAGCTATCCATTTAACCAGTTCGCGGCTTAAAGGATGGCCGGAATTGCGGGCAAGATCACTCAGGCACTGTTTTTGCAAAGACGTTATCTTCCCACTAAAAGTGAAATTTGCAGCTTCAGGATTGGTTATGGTACCTGTTTTGTCAAAAACAAAAGTATCAATACGAGCCAGTTCTTCTATAACAGCTGTATTCTTTAAATAGAATTTATTCTTGTCAAATATGCTCAATACGGCAGCCAGTGTAAAAGGAGAGCTGAGGGCCAGTGCACAGGGACAGGCGATGATCAGAACTGCAGTAAAAGAAGCCAGCGCCCTTGACGGATCCTCTTTAAAAAGCCAGAACAGTCCGGAACCAATGGCAATAGAAAGTAAAGCCACACTGAAATATTTGCTGGCCATACCACTAAAGGTTTTGATCCTGTCTTTATCTGCGTTGAAGGTTTCGTTATTCCACAAACGGGTCAGGTAGCTTTGAGACACCGGTTTGATCACCTCCAGCTCAATGGCACCCTCGAGTTGTCTTCCTCCGGCATATACAACTTCGCCAAGTATTTTGTCTACGGGTATGGATTCGCCGGTTACAAAACTAAAATCCAGTTTTGCAGTTCCATTAAGTAAGATGGCATCGGCCGGGATAATTTCATTGCTTCGGATCAGAATCCGGTCTCCCTGTTTTAATTTATTGAGGGGAAGAGGACTTTCCTTATTGTCTTTCAGTATTGTTACTGCAACAGGAAAGTAAGAACGGTAATCTCTTTCAAATGAAAGATGGTGATAAGTGTGTTTCTGCATCCATCTGCCCACCAATAAAAAGAAGACCAGACCACAAAGGGTATCGGCAAAACCTGCACCGCTGCGGCTGAAGATTTCGGCGGCAGAACGGAGAAACATGACGGCAATACCAAGTGCCAGTGGAAAATCGAGGTTGAGTATCCCATTCTTTACATTGATCCAGGCTGAGGAGAAGTAGTCGCGGCCACAGTAAAACACTACCGGAAAGCAGAAGGCCAGATTTAACCATCCGAAGAAATCTTTAAATTGCTGTTCAAGGCCAGACAGACCAAAGTATTCAGGAAAACTCAGTAGCATGGTATTTCCAAAGCAAAAACCGGCGACCGCAATTTTTCTGATCAGCTGACCGTCTGAAACATCATGTTGCTGCTTTTTGACCACATCCTGCAAGCTGATCAGTGGTTCATAACCAATACGGGATAAGGTTTCCGCCAGCTCTCTTAAAGTCAGAATTTTATTTTTAAACGTAATTACGACTTGTTTCTTCAAAAAGTCAATCCTCGACTGTACAATTGCAGGATTGATCTTATAGAGGTTTTCCAGCAGCCAGATACAGGAACTGCAATGGATAGCCGGAATATAAAAAGTAATCACCGTGGTTTCGCTGTCCTGATAGTCAACAAGATCTGCAGCGACGGTAGGCTCCTCAAGATATTCTAAGCGGGGCAACTGCGTTTTTTGTGTTTGTCCCGGTACATCATTGTACGCATAGTAGCTTTCCAGGTTGTGACTGGAAAGAATTTGATAGACGCCTTTGCAACCCAAGCAGCAAAACTGTTTATCGGCCAAAATATAAGGAGAAAAGGGGAGGTCTTCACCACAATGATAGCAGCGGGTTTCTACTGTTAAAGTTCTGATCTTTGACATAGCCATGTATTTGTTACAAAAATGCATGAAGGCACTGGCTCGTAAAATGACACGGCTTTGTCTAAAAAGTGATCTCCGTCACTTTTTTAAGTATTATTTTGTTCAGATATAAGATGTAAATTTGCCACCACCTTTGAAAAAATGCATGAGCCTGATCGATAAACAGAATTTCAATTACCTGATGATTTTTATAGCGCTGAGCTTTATCATACTTACGGTATTTATTGCCCTTGCTCCCTTGTCTTCAGTGGATATTGAATGTTCTGAATTTATCCAGGGATTTCACAGCAGTACACTGGATGGGCCAATGCATTTTGTAAGCTGGTTTGGCGAGATGCCCTACTCCCTGTTTACCGTATTGGCTGCCGCCTTATTGTTCTTTATTTTTAAATATAAGCGGGAGGCTTTGTTTACATTGACAACGCTTTTGGCAGGACTGGCCAGCACCCTCATTAAATTTGTAGCTGGCAGACCCAGGCCGGCCGAACCTTTTGTTCACGTTTTAGAGAAAACAAGGCAACTGAGCTTTCCAAGTGGGCATGTTAATTTTTACGTAGTGTTCTTTGGGTTCTTAGTGGTGCTGATGTTTCATGTAAAAACATTGCCTAAATTCATCAGACTAAGTGTTGGCGGATTTTCAGCATTGTTGGTGCTGCTGGTACCTTTTTCAAGGATCTATTTGGGGGCTCATTGGCTTACCGATGTTGTTGGCGGCGCCTTATTAGGCAGTTTACTCCTCTATGCGAACAGTTATTTTTATCTGGAGCCATCCAGGAAAAAATAAACCGCCGGGGCTGCGGCGATTTATTATCCTTTTATACAAATTAATTTAAAGAGGCCATATCTATAACGAAACGGTAGTGGACATCGCCGGCAAGTGTTCGTTCATAGGCTTCATTGATCTGGTCAATATTGATCATCTCTACATCAGAAGTGATGTTGTGTTCGGCACAATAATCCAGCATTTCCTGGGTTTCTTTTATGCCTCCAACTAATGAACCGACCAAGCTGCGTCTACCACCAATCAGGTGAAAAGCAGCAACGTCTGAAGGACTTGGCGGAACACCCAGGAGCACCATGACCCCATTGGTACGAAGTAAGGCAAGGTATTCATTGTAATCATGTTCTGCCGAAACGGTGTCAATAATAAAATCGAAACTGCTGGCCAGTCTTTTCATATTTTCTTTATCCGTAGTCAATTCGAAATGATGTGCACCGAGTTCCTGGGCATCCTTTTCTTTACTTTTAGATCTGCTCAGTACCGTCACCTCGGCGCCCATTGAAGCTGCTATTTTAACGGCCATATGGCCAAGCCCACCTAAGCCTACTACTGCAAGTTTATCGCCTTTTTTTACATTCCAGTGTTTCAATGGCGAATAAGTTGTAATTCCTGCACACAGCAGTGGGGCTACTTTTTCCAGCGGGAGTTTATCTGATACACTCAATACAAATTTCTCTGTAACAACGATATGGCTGGAATAGCCTCCGTAGGTAATCGTTTTTTTATCTTGTAAAAAGGAATTATAGGTTTGGGAATGTCCGTTTTCACAGTATTGTTCATTGTCTTCAGCGCAATTTCTGCAATGACCGCAGGAATCTACAAAACATCCAACACCCACTGTATCATCTACTTTGAATTTGCTTACTTTGCTGCCAGTCCGGGTAACCTTACCAACAATTTCGTGCCCGGGCACAACGGGATACATGGTACCGCCCCATTCGTTCCTGGCCGTATGAATATCCGAATGGCATACCCCGCAATATAAGATCTTGATCTCTATATCATGATCGCCCGGTTCCCTGCGGTCTAACTGATAAGGTTCCAGAGTTTTATCAGCACTTTTTGCTGCATAAGATTTTACTGCATTCATAGCTTTTGAATTATTTTGTTATAACAGGTATAAAACAAAGCAAGCCCTTAGTTG
>NZ_QAIL01000417.1 GCF_003061025.1 Pedobacter sp. HMWF019
GGGCACGCTTTCAGGATATTTTATGGTTTATTATTGACCATATCTAAAATCATGGTCTTTTTTAATGTTGAGCAAAGTCTGATAGATCAGGTTGATGACATTGTCTACATCTTCTTTGTGAATCATCTCTACTGTAGTGTGCATGTAGCGCAGAGGAAGAGAGATTAATGCAGAAGGTACACCGCCATTGGAGTAAGCAAAAGCATCTGTATCCGTTCCGGTAGAGCGGGAAGAAGCCTGGCGTTGAAAAGGAATGTCATTTTTCTGTGCGGTTTCGATCAGTAATTTATTCAGATTGGTTTGTACAGCTGGTGCGTAAGAAACCACTGGTCCTCTGCCGCAGGCAAGGTCTCCCTGGGTAATTTTATTGATCATTGGTGTCGTTGTATCATGGGTAACATCGGTAACGATAGCAACATGAGGCTCGATGCGTTCTGCGATCATTTCTGCTCCGCGCAGGCCAATTTCTTCCTGTACAGAGTTCACGATATACAGGGCAAAAGGAAGTTTCTTTTTATTTTCATGAAGCAGTCTGGCTACTTCTGCAATCATAAAGCCACCCGCACGGTTATCCAGGGCGCGGCCAACATAATAGCGGTCGTTTAAGACCATAAATTCATCTTCGTATGTGATGACACAGCCTACATGGATACCTAAGTTTTCCACTTCTTCTTTGCTGGTACATCCGCAATCGAGAAAGATGTTTTTTAAAGCCGGTGCTTCTTCTTTTTCTCCGCTCCTGGTATGAATGGCAGGCCAGCCAAATACAGCTTTAACCATACCCTTGTCTGTATGGATATTGACTCTTTTTGAAGGTGCAATCTGATGGTCTGATCCACCATTTCGGATCACATAGATCAAGCCTTCCGGAGTGATGTAATTAACGAACCAGGAGATCTCATCTGCATGGGCTTCAATAACAACCCTATAATCTGCTTTTGGGTTAATGACACCAACTGCTGTGCCATAGTTGTCAATGAAACTCTCATCGATATAAGGTTTCAGATAATCCAGCCATAACTTCTGGCCCGGATATTCAAAGCCGGTAGGCGATGGGTTATTGATATATTTTTCAAAAAATTGAAGCGATTTTTTATTGACTACAGGTACATGTTTCTGTTTTTCGTCTTTCTTTTTACTCATAATGTTAAATATAAAGTTCTAATTCCATAATGACAAAATCAAAGCCATTTTGGAAGAAGGTTGTGTCGGTTTTCTGGAAGCCAAATTTGGCATAAAAAGATGCTGCGTTGACCCTGGCATTACACCAGATCTTCTTTGCGCCTGTTTTTTTGATGAATGCAATGAGGTGGGCAAGGAGTTGACTGCCATAGCCTTTACCCTGTGCCTCGGGTAATGTGGCAAATTTACGGAACTGATAGGTGTCTCCTTGTTCAAAGAGGGAAACCACAGAACTTAGCTGGCCATCGGCATATAAGCCAAAATGAATACCGTCGTCGTCATTGTCTAACTTTACACTGTCGTAGGGCATATCGGGATACATGGCTTCGTGCCTGATCCTCCAGGTTAGTGAAGGTTGGATCTGTTCTATTTGAATTTTTGACATGTTAACGTAATCTCTTTTTGTACAGTTGATAGATCATGATGTTGACTAAGATCACCGCTCCGGAACCAAAGCAATAAACAGGCCATTGACCCTTGTCCCAAAGCCATAGACCAAGGGCAGAACCGGTGGACGCACCTACAAAACTAACGGACATAAAAACGGTGTTTAAACGATTTCTGGCCTCAGGTAGTAAAGCATAGATCCGGGTTTGATTGGTCACATGGATGGCTTGCTGACCAATGTCGATCAGGATAATTCCAATAACAAATAAGTACAGGTGACTGCCGGTGAAGTAAAACGCCACAATGCTGGCGAACTGAAGTAAAAGACCGATCAGCAGGTTTTTTCTTGGGTCTTTCCCGTCACTAAATTTTCCAACCAGTGGTGCAGCGAGTGCGCCGGCAGCCCCGGCAATGCCGAAAAGACCGATTTGTAAGGATTGAAAACTAAACGGCGGGTTAGCCAGGAACAGAACCATGGTGGTCCAGAAAGCACTCAGGGTGGCGAAGGCGAGGAAATTGATTAAGGAGGCTTCCCGAAGAACGGGCTGTGTCTTGATGTAATTGAACATGGAAGACATCAATTCTTTATAAGTTCCCTTAAAAGATGGGCTGCTTTCTGGAAAGCGCTTGGCCATAAGCAACAAGAGCAGAAAGCATAAGCCTGCAGCAATCAGGAACATGGCTCTCCAGCCCCACAGGAAACCGATACTGCCACTCAGAGCCCGGGAGCCCAGGATACCAACCAGTAATCCACTCATGATGATACCAATCGTATGTCCTCGTTTCTCGTCAGAACTCAGGTTGGCTGCCATTGGCAGAATGAGTTGTGGTACAATGGAACTTGCACCAATCAATACACTGGCGATTTCCAATACCAGAAAGGTATGTGAAAAGGCGGCCAGCAGAAGGGCGCCTATAGCAAGACCTGTAATCACTAGGATTTGTTTCTTTCTTTCAAACATATCCCCCAGAGGGACCAGCAGGAATAAACCAATGGCGTAGCCTGCCTGGGTAAGGTAGGTGATCCTGCCGGCATAACTTTCTGTAAGGTTATACTCTTTGGCAACCAGGATCACCAGCGGTTGGCAGTAATAGATGTTTGCTACAATCAGGCCAGTACAAAAGGCCATGAGTAGAATATCTTTGCGACTTAAATTCATTTAGAGTGGAATGTTGCCGTGTTTTTTTCGAGGGTTTTTAACGGCTTTATTTTCTAGCATTTTAAATGCTTTGATTAATTTATTTCTTGTGTTGGAGGGTTCTATCACTTCGTCTACAAAGCCACGTTCGGCTGCACGGTAAGGATTTGCAAAGATCTCTGAATAGAGCTTTTCTTTTTCCAGCCATTTTTCTTCCGGGTTCTGAGCTGCTGAGATCTCTTTTTTGAAAATAATCTCGGCGGCGCCTTTTGCGCCCATTACGGCAATTTCTGCGGAAGGCCAGGCGTAGTTCAGGTCAGCTCCGATATGTTTGGAGTTCATCACGTCATAGGCGCCTCCATAGGCTTTTCTGGTAATAACGGTAATGCGCGGAACAGTGGCTTCACTGAAGGCATACAATAATTTTGCCCCATTGGATATAATTCCATTCCATTCCTGATCTGTTCCTGGTAAAAATCCGGGTACATCTTCGAAAACAAGTAACGGAATATTGAAACAGTCGCAGAAACGTACAAAACGGGCTGCTTTTACGGAAGCATGGTTGTCGAGTACACCTGCCAGATAAGCAGGTTGATTGGCAATGATCCCAATACTTCTGCCACCAAGACGGGCAAAGCCTACTACAATATTTTCAGCATAATCTTTATGCACTTCCAGGAAGCTGCCTTCATCTGCCACCTCATTAATGACCTCCCTGATGTCATAGGGTTGATTGGAATTTTGTGGCATGATATTGTTCAGTGCATTTCTTTCTTCATTGCCTGTTGTATAAGGCAGGAGTGCAGGAAGCTCTTCACAATTCTGGGGCATATAGCTTAGTAATTTTTTAACGTGATTGATGGCATCAAGTTCATTAGGGCATGCAAAATGTGTTACACCCGATTTGGTCGCGTGCGTAGAAGCACCGCCAAGTTCTTCTGAGGTGACTTCTTCGTGAGTTACTGTTTTAACTACATTGGGACCAGTAACGAACATGTAGGATGTATTCTCTACCATCAGGATGAAATCTGTGATGGCAGGAGAATAAACTGCTCCACCAGCGCAGGGGCCCATAATGGCCGAGAGCTGAGGAACAACGCCTGAGGCTTGTACATTCTTGTAAAAGATATCTGCATATCCTCCAAGGGAAACAACGCCTTCCTGAATTCTTGCTCCACCGCTATCGTTTAATCCGATCACGGGAGCTCCGTTCTTCATGGCCATATCCATGATCTTACAGATTTTTTCTGCGTGAGTTTCTGACAGTGAGCCACCAAATACAGTGAAATCCTGGGAAAATACATAGACCAAACGACCATTGATGTTTCCGTAACCAGTTACGACGCCATCGCCGGGATATTTTTCATTTTCCATTCCGAAGTCCGTGCTGCGATGGGTAACCAACATTCCTATTTCTTCGAATGACCCTTCATCTAATAAAAAATGAAGGCGTTCCCGGGCAGTAAGTTTTCCTTTTTTATGCTGACTTTCAATACGGGCTGCTCCACCACCAGCATGCGCCTGTTTTATTTTATCCTGAAGTAAGTCTAATTTATTCTTCATGTATCTTAGATATGAATTTTATAAATGTAAATAATTTACCAGCGATATTGGAGC
>NZ_QAIL01000418.1 GCF_003061025.1 Pedobacter sp. HMWF019
GGGTTAATTGGGCATAATTCGTTATTTTTGTATTTATATTTTTTATTAAAATTTATGAGCGAAGAAAAAGATCCAAAGTCAAATTATTCGGCAGATAATATACAGGTATTAGAAGGTTTGGAAGCGGTGCGTAAGCGCCCTTCGATGTATATAGGAGATACCGGAGTTAAAGGTTTGCACCATTTGGTTTATGAGGTAGTCGATAACTCAATTGATGAGGCATTGGCAGGACATGCTGATACCATCTATGTAAATATTTTAAAAGACAACTCTATCCGGGTTGAAGATAACGGCCGGGGTATTCCAACCGGTATCAATACAAAGGAGCAAAAATCAGCTTTAGAGATTGTAATGACCGTGCTGCATGCCGGTGGTAAATTTGATAAAGATACCTATAAGGTTTCCGGAGGTTTGCACGGTGTTGGGGTAAGTTGTGTAAACGCTTTGTCTACACACTTAAGAGCAGAAGTACACAGGGAAGGTAAAATATGGGTACAGGAATACAATATTGGTAAACCTTTGTATGATGTGAAGTCTATTGGTGAAACGGAAAAAAGAGGTACGATTGTAACCTTTACTCCGGATCCAACCATCTTTACACAAACCACCGAGTATCGTTATGATACACTTGCTTCCAGGTTAAGAGAGCTTGCGTTCCTGAATAAAGGAATTAAACTGACTTTAACAGATGAACGTGAAACTCTTGAAAACGGTGAGTTCCTGACAGAACTTTTCCATTCGGAAGGTGGATTGAAAGAATTTGTTCAGTTTCTGGATGGTAATCGTCCTTCATTGATTGAAGAACCGATCTATGTAGAAGGAATTAAAAGTGGGATTCCTGTTGAGCTGGCCTTGCAGTACAATGATAGTTATACAGAAAATGTACACTCTTATGTGAACAACATCAATACCCATGAAGGGGGAACACATATTGCAGGTTTTAGAAGGGGGTTGACCCGTACACTGAAAGCTTATGCAGATAAATCCGGTTTATTGAAGAATGTGAAGTTCGAAATTACTGGTGATGACTTCCGTGAAGGTTTAACCGCTGTTGTTTCTGTAAAGGTACAGGAGCCTCAGTTTGAAGGTCAGACTAAAACCAAACTCGGTAACTCTGAGGTGATGGGTGCGGTTGATGTGGCTGTTGGTGAGGCGTTAAATAATTACTTAGAGGAGAACCCGAGAGAAGCAAAGCTGATCATCAATAAAGTGATCCTGGCGGCAACTGCACGTGCTGCGGCACGTAAAGCACGTGAAATGGTTCAACGGAAGAGTGTAATGGGCGGTTCAGGACTTCCTGGTAAACTGGCCGATTGTTCAGACAGCGATCCGGAAAGATGTGAAATTTACCTGGTGGAGGGAGATTCTGCGGGTGGTACGGCAAAACAAGGCCGTGACCGTAATTTCCAGGCTATCCTTCCTTTGAAAGGAAAGATCCTTAACGTGGAAAAAGCAATGGAACATAAGATCTACGAAAATGACGAGATCAAGAATATGTTTACTGCAATTGGTGTGAGTATCGGTACTCCGGAAGACGATAAGGCTTTAAATTTAACGAAGCTGCGTTACCACAAGATTGTGATTATGACGGATGCGGATATCGACGGATCCCACATTACCACATTGATCTTAACTTTCTTCTTCAGATATATGAAGGCGCTGATTGAGGCTGGATATGTTTATATTGCTGCTCCGCCATTGTACCAGGTTAAAAAAGGTAAAGATTTTGAATATTGCTGGAATGATGTACAACGTGATGCAGCTGTTCAGCGTTTAAAAGGTGCAGGTAAAGAAGAAAGTGTACACGTTCAGCGTTACAAAGGTTTGGGTGAGATGAACGCAGAACAATTGTGGGATACCACTTTGAATCCTGCAACCCGTACTTTATTACAGGCAACGATAGAAAATGCTGCAGAGTGTGATCATACTTTCTCTATGTTAATGGGAGACGAGGTAGCACCAAGACGTGATTTTATTGAACGTAATGCAAAATATGCGAAGATCGATGCCTAATTGATCTTTATGGAAAAAGGCCGGTGAATTTTAATTCACCGGCCTTTTTTATTTATACAGTTTTAACTGCAATTTCTTGTAATTAATAACAGCTTTATGCC
>NZ_QAIL01000419.1 GCF_003061025.1 Pedobacter sp. HMWF019
AAAGCAAAATTAAGTAGCAAGATTTTGAATAAGATTTAACAGAAATGAAAATATAGCCAAGAAATTGGTGGGGTTGAGGGGAATTTGAAAAAAGAAAGAGATATTTTAACTATTCCCATTCACAAACATTGGAATCTATATCTTTTCAAAGAGTCCATATAAATAGAGCTAATTGCAAGAAGGCCTGGGATAAAGCTGGAACATGAACCTACCGGCAAGTTATTTGACCTAACAATACATGTATTACTAACACTTTACGGCAGAGAAATCAAAGATTTCTGGCCTCCAACTTTCTCTTGGGATTAAGATATTCTTTTTCAAACGGTCTGTTCTGGTTTACACATGCAAAAATTCTCAGTATTATTTTGTTCTTTATGGCATTTAAGACAGAAAAACCTGGTTTGCCTTCATTTTCTGTCTTTCGCTTAAAGTAGGATTTAAAACCATTTTCCCCTCTCAGACTGCATAATGCACAAATATGAAGGATGGATTTCAATTTTTTGTCGCATAAATTTGAAACCCGCATCTTCATTCTCATAGTTCCCGACTCTCGCGGAAAAGGAGCAATTCCAATAAGGCATGCAAATTGTTTAGGATTCTTAATGTCGTTGAATTCATTTGTACTAATCAAGAGCCTGATTGCAGTCTTCGGTCCAACAAAATCAACTGAGACAATCAACTCAAACAGCCGTTTCAATTCCGGATCTTCTCTGATCAAACTTAGAAGTTTTGAATCAACCTCTAACAAATCAGCTTTTAACGAACTAATTGACCGATTGCAGCATTGCATTTGAAATGCAGATTGTTTATTCCCAATAAAGGACTTTTGCTCGTTTATTGGAACAGCCAAGCGATTGATAGATGTTAATAATCGATCACTAATATTACAAAGCATAGCTAATTCATTAATAATCGGCCTTTTTGGCTTCCATAACACCAAGGACTCCCGACGGATAAAAGCGAATTCAGCGAGCCGAATAGAGTCTATTTTATCAGTCTTTCCCCTAACTAACCCTAGTGTCCTTTTAATATGAAAAGCACCTCCCATCACAATATTAGCCTTTATTTTCAACAATACTGTAGTTAGGTGATTTGAATAAAACCCAATTTTCTCCATCACAAAAATTGACTTGATCATCGAAAATTTCTCCAAGGTTTTAAGCTCAATTATAAAGCTTTTGATACCATCAACATCATTAGTAATTTCCTTATGAAGAATCAGAACCATATTATGCATTACAGAAAAGTCAAGCTTATTTTTAGAGATGTCTACTCCAATAAACCAGGTATATCTTCTAATTCGTTTAAATTGAGCTTCAGCCATTTTTTACATGTATTTAAAGAAATAGGATTCTGATTCCTTTTTTTAAAAAACGAAGGATTTCCTTCAAAACATTGATTGTCTTAGGTAGGGTATTAATTTGCCTCCATTTCATAATTATATAATATAAGAGGAGGATTCATTCATTAAATAAGATTCAATATCGGAAGAAGCACCTTCGTTTTATTCGTTTATAAATATTACATCATTACCTCGACAATAACTGTTAACATATAAGCGATTTTGATTAATGCAGGCAAAAACTCTGAGAATGATCTTATATCGGATGGCATTTAACACAGCCATCGGAGCCTTTCCTTCCTCTAGAGTCTTTTTCAAGTAATAGGGACGGAGATCTGGACAAAATCGCATTGACTGCAAAGCGCATAAATGTAGTAATGACTTCATCTTTTTGTTTGCCATCTGGGAAACTCTTCTTTTAGGTTTTTTCAAACCAGATTCAATTGCAAAAGGAGCTATTCCAGCATAACAGGCAAATTTTTTAGGATCTGTAATACTCTTAAATTCATTTGTAGTAATCAGCAAATGAATAGCAGTTACTCTTCCAACATTCCGCACTGAAACAATAATCTCAAAGAGTCTTTTCAATTCAACATCATTCTGTATTACTAAATCAATTTGCTTATCAACTTCTATGATATCTAATTGGAGAGATAGTATGCTTCTAGCACAAAGCCGTTTATTTTCAGCCGAGGTTTTCTTTTTAATGAAATAGGATTCTTCCTGAATTGGCAGCCGTAATGCTTTATGATAGGCAACTAATCTGGTTCGTAAAGTATTCAATTGGGCCAAATGGTCAATTACCTTCCTTCTTGGTTTAAGTAGTCGTAAAACTTCCCGGTATTTGTGAGCATATTCCACAATACGTATTGCATCGAGTTTATCTGTCTTACCACGCAACACACCTAGCCTCTTCATAATATGCACAGACGGCTCTCGTACAATATTCGCTTTCAACTTTTGCAATACTTCAATTAAATGATTGCAATAGACACCAGTATTTTCCATACAGAAAATGCTTTTAGCTAATGAAAACCCTGGAAGATCTTTCAGCTCCTTTATAAATTCTTTGATCGAAATCACATCATTTCCTGTCTCCCTATGAAAAAGAAAAGTACTGCCTTTCATTACAGCATGATCCAATTTATTACGGGAAATATCGGTACCAATAAACCAAGAATATCTTTTCTGCCTTGTAGTTTTTAGCTCCTGCATTTTACAAAATTTAGAAAAGACAGGGGATTAAATCATCGATCGAGCCCTTATGCTTATGAAATGCATTAATGCGCCCCTGTCTAATTATTTATTAATCTACCAATACATAATTCTATCTTCAGATATGATCAAAATTATTC
>NZ_QAIL01000420.1 GCF_003061025.1 Pedobacter sp. HMWF019
TTCCTTAACTTCGCCGCTGTTGTTTTTTAGATGTTCTTTAGCCCCTTTTAAGGTAAAACCTTTATCGTCGACCAGGTGAAAAATGATCTTTAAATTTTCTACATCTGTAGGTGTAAATAAACGGTTTCCTTTCTTGTTCTTTTTGGGTTGCAATACATCAAATTCTTTCTCATAGAACCTGATCTGGGAAGCGTTTACACCAAACATTTCCGTCACTTCTCCCATAGTATAATACATTTTATTAATTTCCCTTTCTTTGTACGGCATAATTTGATGTTGATTATTAGCTGTTTATGGCATTTATTTAAAGCATTCAAATGTAAAGGGATTTTAGTAGAATACCGCAATAAAATTTTAATTTTGTTGCATAATAAACTAGAAGGATGACAGCTAAAGAAATCAGAAGCGCTTATTTAAAATTTTTCGAATCTAAACAACATCATATTGTTCCCTCTGCCCCAATTGTGGTTAAGAACGATCCAACACTGATGTTTACCAATGCAGGAATGAACCAGTTCAAAGACTTGTTTTTGGGAGAAGCCCCTATTAAATATAAGCGTGTTGCCGATACCCAGCGTTGTCTTCGTGTTTCAGGTAAACACAATGATTTAGAGGAGGTAGGTATTGATACTTATCACCACACTATGTTTGAAATGTTGGGAAACTGGAGTTTTGGTGACTATTTTAAAAAGGAAGCCATTGCGTGGAGCTGGGAATTACTTACAGAGGTTTATAAAATACCAAAAGACAAACTCTACGTTTCTGTATTTGAAGGAGACGACAAAGAAGGTTTGCCTCAGGACACTGAAGCTTACGAAATCTGGAAACAGTATGTGCCGGAAGACCGCATCATATTAGGTAATAAAAAAGATAATTTCTGGGAAATGGGCGACACAGGACCATGCGGTCCTTGTTCGGAGATCCATGTAGATTGCCGTACTGATCATGAACGTGCTACAATTTCCGGTAAAGAGTTGGTTAATGCAGATCATCCCCAGGTGATTGAGATCTGGAACAACGTGTTTATGCAGTTTAACCGATTGAAAGATGGTTCTTTACAACCATTGCCAGCAAAACATGTAGATACCGGTATGGGTTTTGAACGCCTCGTTCGGGTACTGCAAAACAAAGCTTCCAATTACGATACTGACGTGTTCCAGCCACTTATTCAGTTTATTTCTGCAAAGGCAGGAATAGCTTATGGGACTGACGAGAAAACGGACATTGCTATGCGTGTAATGGCCGACCATGTCCGTGCCATTTCATTTGTAATAGCAGACGGGCAATTGCCTTCCAATAATAAAGCCGGTTATGTGATCCGCAGAATTCTTCGTCGTGCAGTTCGTTATGCTTACACTTTTCTTGATCTAAAAGAACCTTTTCTGAATCAATTAGTGCCGGTTTTAGCTGAACAGTTTAAAGGTGTTTTTGATGAATTGTTTGCGCAACAAGACTTTGTTCAAAAGGTCGTTCTGGAAGAAGAAGTGTCCTTCCTCAGAACCCTGGCTACAGGTATTCAACGTTTTGAAAACTACACCAAGAAACAAGCAGAACTGCTGATGGCAGAAAATGCAATTGAACTGGAAAAGTCATTCGAAGATGCATGGGTATACAGTATCTTAAAAGATCAGATGGTGATTTCTGGAGAATTTGCTTTTGAACTGCAAGATACTTATGGTTTTCCAATTGATTTAACTGATCTGATGGCCAGAGAAAAACGTTGGACCATTGATATGACAGGGTATAATAAAGAACTATCAAAACAAAAAGACAGATCAAGAGCAGCAACCGCTATTGATACCGGAGACTGGGTACCGGTGCATCCCGATCTGGAGACTGAATTTGTTGGTTATGATGATTTTGAAATAGAAACAAAGATTATTAAATACCGTAAGGTAAGTGCTAAAGGAAAAGAACAATACCAGATTGTATTAAGCAAAACGCCTTTTTATGCGGAAAGTGGGGGCCAGGTTGGAGATACTGGCCGTATTGAAGACCATAGCCGTTTATTCTTTGTAGAGGTAACGGATACAAAAAAAGAGAATGGAGTTACTGTTCATTATACCGATACCTTGCCTGAAGATCTTGAAGGGGATATGTGGGCGGTGATTGATGAAGATAAACGTTTATTATCTCAGGATAATCACTCCGCAACTCATTTACTCCATGCGGCTTTGAAAAAAGTACTGGGTAATCATGTGAACCAAAAGGGATCGCTCGTGAACCCGGATTACCTGCGTTTTGACTTTTCGCACTTTGCGAAAATAAGTGAAGGTGATCTGGCCAAAATAGAGCATTTAGTGAATCAGAAGGTAAGAGAGAATATTCCACTTAAAGAAGAACGAGATGTGCCTTATGACCAGGCGATTTCAAGTGGGGTAACGGCTTTGTTTGGTGAGAAATACGGCGATTTTGTCCGTGTTATTACTTTTGATGACCATTATTCAAAAGAATTGTGCGGTGGAACACATGTTCAGGCTACGGGGCAGATCGGCTACTTCAAAATCATATCAGAAAGCGCTGTAGCAGCAGGGGTAAGAAGGATAGAAGCCATTACAGCGGATAAAGCAGAAGCTTTTGTTCTGGATCAAAACAGAGAACTCAATGAGTTGCGCACTTTGTTAAAAGGGAATAAGGATCTTAAATCAGCGGTATCTTCATTACTGGAAGAAAACGCCAGGTTAAAAAAGGATGCTGAAAAAGCTGTTATTGAACAAGCTGCTAATTTAAAGCATGAGATTGTGCATCATTTGAAAACTGTTAACGGAATTAATCTGATCGCAGTTCATGTAGATCTTCCGAATGCCGATGCGGTGAAAAATCTTGCTTTTGCTGTAAAAGATCTGATAGACGATTTATTCCTGGTTTTTACAACTTTAATCGATGATAAACCGGGTATTACAGTTATGCTGTCAGAGAATCTGGTTAAAGATAAAGGGCTGAATGCCTCAAATATTGTCAGAGAGCTTGCTAAGGATATACAAGGTGGGGGCGGAGGTCAACCTTTCTATGCCACTGCCGGAGGTAAGAATAAAGATGGCCTGGCTGCAGTTTTAACTAAAGCAGAAGGTTTAATAAAATAAGCTAATGAAAAAAATAGTGCTCTCACTTGTACTCATAGGCCTGTTCACGACAGCACATGCCCAAAGACAGAATGTATATTTTCTGAAAAATAATGGTAGAGAGGTTAAGGAAAGAGACAGCGCAGATTTTATACGCATTATTCAGGAACCAGACTCTGGTGATGTTAATTTTAGATTACTGGAGTACTATCCCGATGGGGCAAAGAAAACAATAGGTTACACCTCGAAAGTAATGCCTGTGGTGTATGAAGGGCCTTATGTATCTTATAGTAAAGAGGGCAAAAAGATCGCCGCATTAAATTATAAAAATGGTCATTTGGATGGAACAGCCTATTATTTTTTTGGAAATGGCATTTTAGAAAAACAAATAAATTACAGTCTGTCGACTTCTTTAAATTCAAGTTCAGCTAATCAGATGGGGCCGAGGTCCTGGATAAAAGAGAGCGTAATCTATATTGCTGATTCTACAGGTATTGTCATGGTAAAAGATGGAAATGGCCATTTTATAAAAAAGGAATATAAAAAAGATGGAGAAGTCATTACCGAAGAGGGAGATTATAAAGACGGATTGAAAAGCGGAGAATGGGGGCTGAAAAGTTCTGCGGGTAATTACTGGTATAAAGAACAATTTGAACAAGGCAAAATGCTTAGCGGTGAAAGTTATAAGGATGGGAAGAATTTTAGCTATACCCAGATGGAGTCACCTCCAGAATTTATGGGTGGGCAGTCTGCTTTCTCCGCTTATTTAAGAAGATCAATGAAGTACCCGACTGATGCAATTTCCAGGGGGATAAGAGGCAAAGTGATCTTGAGTTTTGTAGTCGACCAAAATGGAAGAGTACAGGATATAAAAGTAGATCGCTCTGTTTATCCCTCCATTGATCAGGAAGCGATGAGGGTGATCAGAGAGTCTCCTAGGTGGTCTCCAGGGATTCAGCATGGAGTTCCCGTTCGTGTAAAATATAATATTCCGATTAATTTTGATTTTTGATCAGCATACTAAACAAAAAGACACTATATCCAGATTATAGTGTCTTTTTGTTTTAAAATTAACTTCATACTGTTACGCTTTGTCTGGATAATTGGTCTTTTCTAGAAACAATGATTTCTCCGAGCAATTCGTCAATTTGATTCTTTGACACATTTGGCATACAAATAATATGAGACCAGCCACCCTCTGCGGCCAATTGCCACTTTTTTCTTATGGCCAAAGCTGGCTCCGGGAAATTAACCGTGATGGAATTTTTGTTACTCCAGGCTTCAATACCAATCTTGTTGAGTTGTTCTTGGGCATATTCTGCAACTTCGAGGCATCGCATAGCACGCTCCTTCAAGCCCGCCGTTCCTAGCTTTTTAATCGTGTACCATAAAAATAAAGGACTATGTCCATTTCTAGAACCCGAAATGGTGGTGTCCATGCTGCCGATATAGGCTACTGAACGGGCGATTCTGTCCCGGTTGGATTTTTTAGCTACAACTACTCCGCAAGGCATAGGAGAGCCCAGGAATTTATGACCGCTAATGGCTATACTGTCTGCACCATCTGCGAAATCAAAAGCAGGTCTTGGTTCCACAAAGGCACTGTAACTTCCAGATAATGCCCCGTCAGCATGAATGTAATAGTGCTTTATCGCTAGTTTTTTAAGAATAGCTTTAATACGACCAATGTCATCTCGGGCCTCTGTCATGGTGGTGCCTATATTAGCCATAATGATCACAGGCATCTGTCTGTTCATACGGATGGTATTTTCAAGGTCATCATAATCAATCTCTCCATTGGCTTGAGTACTTATGGTGATGTTCTCCATATTTAAAAGATGAAGATTCTTTTGTACACTGTAATGCGTAGCTTCCGAGTAATATACCATTCCTTTGGGATGGAGTTCTCTTGCCAGATACAAGCCATATAGGTTACCTTCGGAACCTCCGTTTGTAACATAACCCCACCAGTCATCTGATTGTGCTCTAAAAAGGTTTGCAAAGAATTTCACCACCTCTTTTTCAAGTTCTCTTGAGCCTACTGCATAAGTAGACGGAACGAATGGATCGCCCAGATTATTCATAGGGTATTGAAGAAAAGGCATCAATTCCTCGTAGTTAAAGTCTTTTGAAACCGGATACCCCATAAAAAACTCTGTATTGTGCTTAACATCCGCTAAAAGCTTAGCTAATAGCTGATCTTCCTCTGGTGATAAAGAATGTGACATATATAGTGCGATTTTAAATGTCAAATTTAACGCATTCAGAATTATGTATTACAATTTATCACATAAAAAGAATATTATTCTTTTTATGTGATTTTATAAGGATATAATATTGTTCATTAACGCTAACTGGATATGCAGAGAGAAGAAAATTTGCTTATTTTTGTGTTTGCTGAAAATTATGAATAAAAACGAGTCTGACATTCAGGAAGAACTTAACGACGAGACATTGGCGCCATTTTACAAGCGAAGCTCCTTTATCTATCTAACTATTGCTTGTCTTGCCCTTATCGCAACTGCAGTAGCTGCTGTATTTTATAAGAATCATCCCGATCTGGATAACATATCTAATATTGCAGATCACGACCTTCGAGCAGGTGGCTATAAAGCGATCCTCTTGTTAGATAAAGGGGAAAAATTTGTGTTGTCAGACGTTGGTAAAGGAGAAATTACTAAAGAAAATGGCATTAGGATTTTAGAGAATCCTGGCGGAGAGCTTCGATATCAGGCCCAGGACCTGGCAGGTGATACCATTTTTAATTCCAATCAGACTGCAATGGTTTATCATGTCATTAAAACACCACGAGGCGGGCAGTATAAGATTGTGTTGTCGGATGGAACTAAGGTATGGCTTAATGCAGCATCGTCTCTTCGATATCCAGATAAATTTAATACAACAGTTCGTGAAGTCGAATTAAAGGGAGAGGCTTATTTTGAGGTTGGAGAACAAGATTCTATACCTTTTGTTGTTAAGAGTTCATTACAGAAATCTCTGGTTACTGCAGGTCATTTTAACATCAGCAACTATGCCGATGATCCCGTTACTACAGTCACCCTGTTACAAGGGCATTTAGAATTGGTTTCAGTAAACAAAAGTAAGAAGGCTAGTGATGATTTAACACCCGAAAGAGTTTGGCTTGAACCTGGTGATGAAGGCTGGGTAACTGCCACCGGTTTAAAACTCGTTAAAGTACATCCAGATGAATCAATAAGCTGGAAAAATGGATATTTCCAATTCAGTAATGCAGATCTGAAAAGTGTTATGAGGGAGATGTCAAGATGGTATGATGCTGATGTGATCTATGAAGGAGATATCCCAGATGTTAAATTTAATGGAGAAGTAAGACGCGATGTAAGTGCATCTGCATTTCTGGAGATGCTGGCTTATTTGAAAGTTAAGTTCAAGATTAGAAAGAATGATCAAGGCCGAAATGAAATTTTAGTGAGAAGACAGAGGAATAACTAGATAATAACTCTATCTTCACCAATGCCGGCAATTTGCCCGGAGGTAGTGTTAAATCATTTTTCTTGCAGAAGATCTTCAGTAAACTCGTTGATAGTTTTATAGACAGTAAAGTAGGTGTAACCGAAGATTTTCTGACCAGCTCCCTGGCCATTAATTTGAAGAAGAACCTATTGGAGTTGTATGCAGGGCATCAATTTAGAAATGCGGGCATAGGTAATGAACGGCTTGTTCGTCAGGATCAGCTGATTAGAAGCGATCAAATCTACTGGTTGGACCGTAAGCATAATAATAGTTATGAAAACAGTTTCTTTGACTGCATAGATCGTTTTGTTATTTATTTAAACGATACCTGTTATGCTGGGATAACAGGATATGAATTTCATTACGCATTATATGAAAATGGAAGTTTCTATAAAAAACATCTTGACCAGTTTAAAACCGATGGCAGCCGGAAGTACTCGATGATCATTTATTTAAATGCAGACTGGAAAGAGAGTGATGGAGGAGAACTGTGTATACACCATGCAGATCATTTGCAAATGGTTAATCCTTTGAACAGAACATGCGTTTTTTTTAAAAGCAGTGAACTGGAACATGAAGTTTTATTAACCAATACAGCCAGAATGAGTATTACAGGATGGTTAAAAGTATAGCTTTAAAAAGGAAACAGGGATGGACTATGAGAGTCATCCCTGTTTAAAGATGGTTAATCCACCACAGATCAACCTAAAC
>NZ_QAIL01000421.1 GCF_003061025.1 Pedobacter sp. HMWF019
CTTTTGCGGAATTAAAAAAGAATAACTAATAGTATAACATATGTATTGGACATTAGAACTCGCATCGCATTTGGAAGACGCTCCATGGCCTGCAACAAAAGATGAATTAATTGATTACGGCATAAGATCAGGTGCTCCGGTAGAAGTTATTGAAAACTTACAAGCGCTGGAAGATGATGGTGAACCATATGAAACTATCGAAGAGATCTGGCCTGACTACCCTACTAAGGATGACTTCTTCTTTAACGAAGACGAATATTAAAAACCCATTTAAAGCCCCGCAAACTGCGGGGCTTTTTTATTTTTGGAACGAAGATTGTTTAGGTAATGTCAGGAAATGTTTAACGCATGCCAAATTTAATTAACAACTAAAAATCTACATTATGGGAAATTTACTTTATCTGGTTGCTGTGGTATTGGTCATACTATGGATCATTGGCTTTTTCTTTCACGGCTTTGGTGATGTCGGGGGCTTGATTCACATTCTATTAGTAATTGCTGTTATTGCAATTATCTTAAAAGTGATCAACAGAGCTGCTTAATATAATAGGAAAAAGCTCCTGAACATCAGGAGCTTTTTTTATGCTTGAACATTGACGCAATTTCTAAATCAAAAGGATGTGTGATTTTAATGTTTTCTCTTTCTCCTTCTATTAAATGGATCTTATAGCCTGCATGCTCCACTACTGAGGCGTCATCGGTGTAGTTATTTCTATATGGCTGTTTATAGGCCTTTTTGAGGAGGTCTGACTGAAAAGTCTGCGGGGTTTGTATCAGGTAAACCTCATCCCTGTTTAAAGCTTCATTTTTGTCCCCTTTTAAGGCCCTTACGGAGTCTGTCGGGTGAATTGCTGCGACAGCATTCCCGTTTTCTTCAGCGGCTTTAAAGCCGCGTTCTATCAGGTCTGCAGACAACAGGGGTCTTACTGCATCATGTACAGCAATTATGCTTTTACCCTTTGTGGCTTTTAGGCCATTCATTACAGAATGAAAACGCTGTTCTCCTCCTTTTATCACCTGATGAGGTATTTTAAAATTGTACTGCTCACATAATTCTTCCCAGCGGTGGTGTTCATGGATATTTAAGACGAGCAGAATTTCTGGCTGTAATTTGCATTGGTGAAAAATTTCAAGGGTATGCATTAAGATCGGCTTGTCTTCCAACAACAAAAACTGTTTTGCTATGGTTGCTTTCATCCTGCTTCCTGATCCTCCTGCAACTATTATTGCATAATATTTCATCTGTATCTGTTAAGAATGGTTTAAACAAAAATAGGAGATCTCTCCCAATGGTTGAAATCTCCTATTTTGATGTTGTATGTTCTGTATTAGATGATCAGCATGGCATCACCATAGCTGTAGAAACGATATTTCTCTTTTAAAGCTACCTCATATGCATGTCTCACATAATCGTAGCCTCCAAATGCACTTACCATCATCAGTAAAGTCGATTCTGGCGTGTGGAAATTGGTAATCATGGAATTTGCAATGCTGAAATCATACGGAGGAAAGATAAACTTACTTGTCCAGTCATTTGCTGCTTTTAGTGTTCTTCCTGAAGATACTGCGGATTCGATGGCACGCATAGAAGTTGTACCTACTGCACAAATTTTTCTTTTTTGTTCCAGTGCTTTGTTTACGATATCAGCATCTTTTTGCTCAATAATGAATTGTTCAGAATCCATTTTGTGTTTGGTCAAATCTTCAACTTCAACAGATCTGAAGGTTCCTAAGCCCACGTGTAAAGTTACTTCCGCAAAGTTTACGCCTTTAAGTTCAAGTCTTTTCATTAGCTCACGGCTAAAGTGCAGACCTGCAGTAGGGGCAGCAACAGCACCTTCATGCTTTGCGAAAATAGTTTGATAGCGTTCTTTATCCTGAGCAGTAGCCTTTCTCTTAATGTATTTTGGAAGAGGTGTCTCTCCTAAAATTTCAATGTTCTTTCTGAATTCTTCATCTGTTCCGTCAAATAGAAAACGGATAGTACGACCTCTTGAGGTGGTGTTGTCAACAACTTCTGCAACCAGAAGGTCATCGTCACCAAAATATAATTTATTTCCAACACGGATTTTACGTGCAGGATCAACAAGAACGTCCCATAAACGCAGCTCTTTATTCAGTTCGCGGAGCAAAAATACTTCAATTGTAGCGCCTGTTTTTTCCTTGTTCCCGTATAAACGTGCAGGGAATACCTTCGTGTTGTTTAAGATCATCACATCATGATCATCAAAATAATCTAAAACATCTTTAAATATTTTATGTTCAATTTTGCCACTATCCTTATGCAAAACCATTAAACGGGCTTCGTCCCTTTGTTCTGAAGGATTATTGGCAACTAATGATTCAGGTAAATTAAACTTAAATTGAGATAACT
>NZ_QAIL01000422.1:0-12152 GCF_003061025.1 Pedobacter sp. HMWF019
GTCATGGTTATAATCTTCAAATGTATAGTTACCCGTTAGTGGATTTATTCCTGTATAGTGTAACAGATATTGTGTATTAATAGACTTACCGACCTTATAGATATTGAAATAAGGAGAATGTTCTATATCAGGATAACTTGCCAGTATATTAGTATTCCGACCAATGTTAAAGTTCATTGACCAATTTATTTTATCTGTTGTAATTAACCTTGCTTCTGCACTCAATTCCAATCCACGGTTTTCTACCATAGCTGCCCAATTGGCCCAAACACTTGGAAATCCGGTGTAAATAGGTGTTGGAAATTGGGTAAGCTGATTGCCGGACCGGTCGCGGTAGAATGTGGTTTCCAAATTGATCCTGTCCTCAAAAAGTCCTACATTTAGTGCAACTTCGAGCTTCTTGTTCACTTGCCATCGATAGTTTGGGTTCGCTGCAATTAGATTGACCAAGGGTGAAACGCCATTATAATCGGGTAATGCCGTGGAAGGTCCTACATTTCTCCCCCATTGGGTAAGGTATTGATAGTCGCCAACCGCATCACTTCCGGTAAGCCCATAACTTCCCCTCAGCTTAAGAAAGCTGATCATTGAAGGAAGCTTATTCTTAATCCAATTTTCCTGAGATAAGATCCAGGCAGCCCCTATGGATCCAAAATTACCAAATTGATTTCCCGGTCCAAAACGAGAAGAACCATCTCTTCTACCGTTAAGGTTGATGATGTACTTATCATGAAGGTTGTAACTTAACCGTCCAAACACACCCGCATATCTATAATAACCTTTATTGTTAATATTATATTTAATCGGTGCAAGATTTATAGATTCAATAAAATCATCATTTTCATACCCCAGTCCAAAAACACCAGCTGTACTCGTTGTTGTTTTTTGTAAAGAAGTACCCAATAATGCACTGATTTCTCCTCCAAATAAATTTATCTTATAGTTTACTTTAGGTTCTACGATCCAGTTAAAATTATTGCTGCTTCCTGAAAATCCAGTTCCCAATGGATTATTCATTGGATCCATACTGGAAACGGGATTATAATTACGGTTAAAATTTAAGGTGGTATTAAATCCCAAATTGGTTGAAAAATCGAGGTTCTTAGTTACCTGGTAACTCAAAAGCATACTACTCGTCATTGCATGCGTATCAGAATAGTATCTGCTTTCCAAGTTGGCGAAGGGATAATACGTATTCTCAGGACTGCTTCGTCCCCACGCATTAAAGTTCAAATTCCCTACGGCATCATAAATATCTGGCGCATTGGGAGGTGCACCTGAAGCATTTGGTGTGGTCAGTGTATTAATAGAAGAATAAGAATACATTACATTGCCCTGGATCTTAAACTTCCTGTCTGCAGTGCTATGCCCCAGGCTCAGGGATACAGAGGCGACTTGATTGCTGCCACTTTTGGTTAGGATCTCAGCCGATCTGGAGTAATTACCACCAATCCTAAATTGAGTTTGGTCATCTCCTCCGGATAGACTCATCGAAACGTCAGTCTTTTTCCCAATATTACCCCAAAGTTTTTTCTGCCAGTCTGTATAACGTGTGGTATCGTATAACATTAAATCAGGTGCATTGTTCACATCTGGCTGAATGTTATCATTTCTAAAAGCATCTTTTCTCAATTGCAAGTATTGCTGGGTATTGAGCAGCTCATGGCGCTGTGCAATATAATTTAAACCCTGCGCTACATTTACTGAAAAGCCTGAGGCACCTGGTTTTCCCTTTTTTGTCGTGATCAGAATGACTCCATTAGCACCCCTGGAACCATAGATCGCGGTTGCATCACCATCCTTTAGTACTTCTATACTTTCAATATCGCTGGTTCTTAAATTAAACAGCGGGCTTTGTCCACCAGTTACAGAAAATCCGTTTTGAACCACCCCTGCCGAACCTGAATTATAGTTAGAGCCAGCTCCAAGATCCAAATTGGTAAGGGGTACACCGTCTATGATGTACATCGGGTCAGACACAAAACTCGAGCCGAGCGTCTTTCTTCCCCGGATTTCCACTTTGACCGGACTTGCTTCATATCCGTTTGTCTGCATCACCGTCATCCCCGGAACCCGGCCCACAAGGGCAAGTAAAGGATTCATAACAGGCTGCTTTTCCAGTTCTTTAGCAGTAATGGTGGTGATATTTCCTGTAGACAAACGACGGTTGGTTGTGCCATAGGCCATTACCTGGATTTCGTCCAGTTTGGAAGTGCTTAACTCCAATCTGATCTGTAAAAAATCAGAACTGACTTTAACTTCTTTGTTGATATATCCCATAAAAGAAATTTGTAGAATAGCATCCTTTGGAACATTAGATATTGAGAATTGTCCTTTATTGTCTGTCATTGTCGTGCGCCGTGTACCTTTTACGGTTACAGTCGCACCGGGCAGAGGCTTATTTTCGGCATCACCCACGTTACCAAAGACATTAACTCCATCGAAAGCAGCAACTACTTTTTCAATAAAAGAGGGCTGTTTTTGCTTAATGACAATGATCTTATTTTCAATGCTAAAATCCAGTTGCTGTCCTTCCAGGCAGAGTTTCAATACCTCTTCTACTCCCGCATTTTTAACATTAATACTCACGGGTTTTGAGCTCTGCAGTGTTTTTACCCCTACAAAAACATCGTAACCGCTTTGTTTTCCAATTTCTTCGAGGATGGCCTCTATGCTGGCATTTTTTTGGTTAATAGTGATTCTTTGCGCAAAAGTTGATGCGCTCACCTGCATAATGCCCAAGATCAATAAAGCTGTAATTAGTTTCATTACAAGAATTATATTTAGCCCCTTCAGCGGATGGTCCATCGCTAAAACACGATGCGGACCGGTCAACCCTGGGGATTTATCCTTGTAGCCCGGAGGCATACAAAAATATTTTGTAAAATTTTTATACATTTGAAATACTGGTCTAGACCGGAAAATGCTTTGCTTTCAGAGGCTAAGGGCATTTCCCGGTAATGATAAAATGGTGTGAACTCATTGTTTTATTTCATCAGCATTTAAAACAGGGACGTTGGTAGCGTTCCTGTTTTTATACTGGCTATCCCTGCATTACGGATCTCTTTGATTTCTTTTCATGTGGTTTGTTGGTTGTTGGTTATCGGTTTAATTGATTTTTATCTGTTAATTGGACATCACCGTGATGGTTCTGCCTTCTATTTTGAATTTAACCTTCTCTGCGCGTTCAATCATTTTCAAGACTTCGGATACATTTTTATCCCTGGAAACAATACCCCAGAAGGTGAGCGAAGCAAGTTCTTTACGATTTCCTGCGTAAACGACATCTACATCATACCATCTGGAAACCTGGTTCATGATGTTTTCTAAATTTTCATTATTGAAGCGGAAATAACCTTCCTTCCAGGCCATAGTTGCCTTCAGGTTGGCGGGCCTGACCTGCAAATCACGGCCTGCGTTCAATACTTCCTCTCCTGGCTTTATGATTTTAGATTGAAGGCCATTCTGAGCGCTCACTTTTACTGATCCTTCCAGGAGCGTAGTGGTCGTTTGATTGTCTTCTGTATAACTGTTGATGTTAAAATGTGTACCCAATACAGTCACTTCCTGTTGCTGTGTTTTTACAACAAAGGGATGAAGCTTGTCTTTTGCTACCTCAAAATAGGCTTCTCCTTTGAGCTGGACACGACGTTCTTTTGATGAAGCAAATGAAGCGGGATAGGTTAGAGAAGAGACGTTATTTAGCCATACTTTTGTGCCATCCGGCAGTCCAACGCAATATTGTTCCCCCTTGGCTGTAGAAAGTGTATTCCAGGTACTGGCTGTTTGCCCGGCAGATGCTTTTACTTCGTACATCAGTTGTCCGTCTTTGGTTTTAGAAATTTGAATGCCGGCCTGGTCCGCCAGCTTCCCTACTTTAGCATCCGACAATTCGATCCGCTCTCCATTGGCGAGGGTGAGCGTTGCTGTATTTTTTCCTTTTGAAGCGATATCATTTGCATATTCAGAAACCGGGTAATGGTCTTTGCTTCTATAAAAGTACAAGCCAAGACCTATAACCGCAAAGATCGCTGCGGCGGCTGTTAACCGAGGCCAAAGCTGTAGCTTTTTCTTTGGGATCTCTAATCCAAGCCTTTCACCTACAGTATTAAGGTCCTTTTCCCGGTCGGATAAAGATAAACTTTCATAGACGTTATCTTCCCGATAGGTCATATACCAGCTTTCTAGGAAAGCGATTTCCTCTTCGGTGCATTGATTGGCCTTATACCGTTCCAGTAATTGTTCATAATCTTCTATGGGCATATCTTTTTGGGCCTGGCTTTTTTTCCAAATCCGATACCAAGACGGTTAAGTCGGGCCCAACATGCAGATGAAATCAAAAAATATTTTATTTTTCTAATGTTTGATCAGAAAGATCAGATAAGTCAGCAGGCCTAGCCTGGACCGGAGTATCTTTAAAGCATTAGAGACCTGACGGTTAACTGTTTTTTCAGAAATCCCCAATTGCTCCGCAATTTCTCTGTGGCTGAGGTGCGTTTTTCTGCTCAGTTCAAAAACCATCCTCATTTTTTCCGGAAGCGCGTTGATCTCGGCTTCTATTACTGCAGATAATTGTTTTTCGCGAATCAGGTGATCGGGTAATAACTGCACCTGTTCATGGGCAGAAAAGCTTTTCATTGATTCTACATATTTTGCACGGACCTTCTGACGGGAAAAATGATCTAGAATGCTGTGTTTTAACGAGGTGTATAAGTAGCCGGAAAGATTGGTATGGATCTGTATACTTTCCCTTTTGGTCCAGAGTGTGGTAAAGACTTCCTGAATAATGTCCTGAACCTCTTCTCTGTAGGGCAATTTCTTTAAAGCATGATGATGCAGGATAAATTTATACCTTTCAAATATTTCAGCATAAGCTAAACGGTCACCGTTTTGGAGCAATTGCAACAATTCCATATCCGAGCGCTTAGCGTAGTTTTCCATGTATAATGCGCTTTGAAGAAAGATGTTTCAGATACGGATCTCTGATCTATAAACTTACCTACCTCCCTGTCTTTTGAAAATTCCATCCAATAATATGTAAATAATTTTGCAAACAATAATTTTATGCCATTTACGGATTAAACAAAAAGAGGCTGATCACCTTTTTGAATTGGTCATCAGCCTCTTTATTGTAAATTCTGAACTTTACTTCCGCTTTCTGCGGATCAGCAAGATCATCCCGATCAGGAACAGTGTTCCTGGAATCACCCCATAATATACAACCTGTATAATTTTTACACGGGGCTTGGTGAGCTTGATGGTATTGTCTTTAGATTCCGGCCGACTTACGTCTACCGGGAATTCTCCATAAGCAAACCAGCTGAAAATGCTGACCGCAAGGCCTGAATTGGCAGTGCGCATATTCGCCCTGGCCAATTCCATGTTACTAAAAAAGTCAGCATCGCCGGATACCAGGATCCGTTGTTCTTTGTTATTTACCTTCCGGGTCAGTGTCAATGCTGTCGGAAATGAGCCCTGCTCATCACCATTTTTCGATTCCACGGTCAGAGCTGCTGAATCCAGGGTAAACTTTCCTTTTTTAAGCCAACTTGTTTGAGCATCTGTTATTAAAATAGGATGAACATCAAAAGGTCCATTATCCTTATAACTTAATGCGGCTGCATATGGCATCGATACCACAGATTTGTAGGCATAATAAGGCTGTAACCAAGGTGACATGGCTACTGCCCCCGGAGCCAGTAATGGGGTGACCAGGCCATAGGAATAGTCCCGGCTACGCTGAACTAAAGTTCCGTTTAACATTTGGACCCCAAGGGAGTCGAGTAAAGGGTTCACAACATTTTGTTTGCCAGGTTCACCGGCAATCATGAGGTTCCCGCCTTCAGCGACATATTTCCGGAGCTTAGTCAATGCTGACGCGCTGAAGGCAACCTTTGGATCTGCAATCACTAAGGCGGAAATCTCCTTCGGAATTTCGTCTTTTTCCAAAGACACACTGTCCATGTCAAATCCCTGGTTGATCAGTGAACCCCTGGTAATTTTTTCATTGAGCAACTTTTTATAATCCCGGTCGCCCAGTTTGTCCATACTCCGCTGATAACCATCTGTCGCAAAAACAATTTTAGGAGGTGTCACGAGCAATCGTTTTAAAGCCGCCCCGGTCTCTGCTTCTTTAGGCCACATATTCCGCTCATAAGGAAAGGTGCGTAAAAAAGTTGCTTTCCCTTTATATTTCAACTGCATGACCGTACGTACGCCCTCCTCGCGCAGGTCAATCTGCTTATGGATTTCTTTAGGCGTCAAAAATTTATCAAGGTCAAGTTGATTGGCATTCGACATAAACACGACATACTTATTAAAAGTCGAATTATACTTGATGAGGTTTTCAGTCATGCCAGGAATACTGTCGTAATAATAAACCCATTTCAGGTTGATGTTAGGCTTAAACCTTAAATATGGTTCCCAACGGGCAATATCTGCTATACGGTCACTTGGGCTTGCCCTGTTATAGGAATCTTCGATTCCATTGACATATTCTGTCATTTCAATCGGCCCGTCACCTAATTTTTTAAGGAGCTCCTGACTGGCCTTAGTGAGCGTATTTGTTTTGGTGGCCGTCGCATCATAATAACCGATCATGGGCTGGCGTGAACTGATATAAGTAATGCTTAAGGCAACCACTGTGATCAGCGCATATCGCCCAACCTGTTTGAAGGTAGATTTTAAGACCCTTTCCATTTCCAGTTTAGTAATGGTAAAAGCCAGGAACATCCCGGTGATGGCCAGGTAATAAATGACGTCACGGGTATTGAGCAATCCGGCCATCATGCGTTCCGCACGACTGGGCATAGATAAACTAAAGGTCAGATCGCGCACAAAATCCATATCTTGTCCAACTGTCCCAATATAATTCATAAAGGCCAGTACCACAAAGGTACTGATGGCTGCTACAGCCTGGTAAGAGGTTAAGCTGGACACAAAGATCCCGATCGCTGCATAGGCGTTGATGAGCAGATAAGCTGCAAACAAAGCCACCAGAATATGCGGATAATCAAAATGCGGGATCAGGGGAGCCACGCCTATAACAAACAGGCTCAAAACACCTATGATGACCAGGTTATAGGTCAGCATGGCCGCGAATTTACCGTACACCACATGCCTGAGCTTTACGGGGGAAGAATAGAGTAATTTGATACTGCCGCTACTGGTCTCCCGACTAATGATGCCCATTGTAATCAGTGGAATATACAAGTACAGACTACTTAAAATATGGACAAAAAGCCCCAGATTATCAGAATCTGTAAACAGAGAACCGGTTAAAAAAGGACCGCCTTTTGTGCGTTCCAAACCAGACATAGCACCTGTAAAGCTCAGACTGACCTGCACAAACAGGATGATCATCAGCAGCCAGGCAATCGGGGAATAAAACAGCAGGCTGAGCTCCAGCCTGGCTATTTGTATGATTTTCTTCATCTCTATAAAATTTATTTTTTTTCTGGCATCAGCACCAGTCTCACATAGTTTTGATCCTGAATATATTTTGCCGCCGTCTGCTGTGCGGTTTTTACCGTAACGCCGTTTAGCGCCGCATCGTAATCATAGAATTGGGTTAGCGGCTCTTTATTCATCACCTGAGAGGTCAGGTAATCCAGCCAAAAAGCATTATTGGTCGAGCCGGTCTGCAGCCCTACCTTTCGTGCAGCCTTAAACTTCTGCAGGTTTTCTGCCGATGGTCCCGAAGTCCTCATCTTGTTCACTTCTTCTCTGGCTGAGGCAATGAGCTTTTCGGTATTCTGCGGTGCACAATCAAATGTAATGATCAGGCTAAATCTGCTTTTCAGGTATTTAGACATGTTCATCTGTACATTGGGCGTATAGGTTCCACCCTGCTGGTCCCTTAGCCTTTGGGTCAGGCTGATCTTCAGTGCATCGGCCACAGCATTCATGTTGACCGTATTCTGAAAGTTATAGTCAAAATCGCCTGAATAGGTCAAAACGACACTTGATTTTTGCTCACTGCCCAGGTACACAGTTTTAGAAATCTGGCCTGCCGGAATATGAATACCCACGTCCCGCGCGGTTTCCTGTAGATTTTTAGCAGGTAAAGAGCCCAGGTATTTTTCGATTAAAGGTCTTAGAGTTCCTTCATCCAGATTACCGACGAAAAGAAAGGTAAATCCGGAAGCATCAGCAAAACGCTCTTTGTAGATCTCAAAGGTCTTGTCCAGTTTAATTTGTGCCAGGCTCGCTGTATTTTGTGGCCTTTTACGCACGTGATAATTTCCTAAAACCAGGTTTACCGTATCCATAAACACTTTAGAGCGGTCATTTCCGGTGGTCGCCAGTTCTTCTTTAGTCCTCTCAATCAGTGTGGTGAAGGTTTCCTCATTCTTACGGGGTTCAACAAAATATGCATACAACAGTTCCATTGTGGTCTGCAAGTCCTGTGGAGTAGTCATCCCGCTAAAGCCCTGGTATTCGTCCACGATGAATGGACTGACCTGTACTTTTTTACCTGCCAGAAACTTGCCCAGCTGCAGCGCATCATAATTTCCCGCTCCTGCAGCCATAGTTAACTTAGCCGCATTGATGGCGCTTAGGTAATCCGCATCTGAAGATAAACTCGCCCCCCCTGCCGCAATACCTTTGATCAAAATCTGGTCATTTTGGAAATTGGTCTTTTTTAACAGTACGGTCATTCCATTGCTTAGCATTAACTTTTGTATACCGGCAGCTTTAATTTCTTCAGTTGATTTGATCTTTCCGGGTGTAGGCTCAACCTTTAGCAGAGGAAGATCCTGTGTATCTTCTTCTGCATCAGGCAGGCTTTGCGTATAAACATTTTCTATCCATCGATCCACTGTTGCCGCGTCGGGCAGGAACCCTTTATTATGCTCAGATCCTTTGACGATGATATCACGGTCTTTAGACTTCAGATAAGTACCCATCAGGCCATTGATCTCCTCTAAAGTAATGTCAGGAAGCAACTCGGTAGTCAGTTTAGATTCTTCTTCGATGCTTTGCGGTACACTCCCGGTCAGGAAGTGCTGTAGGTAGGGTTTAATGAGTACCTCTGAGGCCGTTTTGTCTTTCTCGCTCAGCGCATCGGCCATCTTTTGCTGATGATTCTTTTTCACCCTTTCGAGTTCTCCTTTAGTGAACCCTTGTTCCTGTATTTTACGCAATTCCAGCCATACACTCTTCAGCGCCTGTTCGGTCTCTGCAGGCTTGGTGCTCACACCAACTGAAAAAGAGCCTAATCCACCAGAAAGCGTCGAAAAACCAGCAAGAGATATTCCTCTGAACCTGTTGTTGACCAGCTGACCAAATAGGGTTTTCAAAAGAAAGTCGCGGTAGTCGGTCGTCGTAACGATTTTATCGGTGTATTCCTTCATCAGGACCTCCACAGATATACCGGGTATTTCCGAGTCCAGAAACTGCATATACTGGCCTTTACCAGTCAGTTTAGCCTGGTAAACCGTCCGTTCTTTTTCTGGCTTTGGATTCTTCAGGTCTGAAAACTTCGCTTTGATGTCTTTTTCCATCTGATCGGGATCAATGTCTCCGACTACCAGGATGGCCTGCAGGTCTGGCCGGTACCAGTCCTTATAAAAACTGCGGATCTCCTCCGGAGTAACTTTCAATAAGACTTCTTCTGTACCGATTGGCAAACGAGAGCCATAGCGAGACCCATTGGTGTAAAATGGGATAGCCTTTTCCTGGTAACGCTGAGAAAGTCCATCGCGATAGCGTTTCTCTTCCAGGATTACGTGACGTTCACGTTCCACATCCCCGGCCTCAATATTGGCTTCCTGCGTCCAGTCGCGCATAATTTGTAAACCGTTAGCTAACAACTCCGGATTGTCCGATGGTAGTGGTAACTGATATACCGTTTCGTCAAAGCCCGTATTGGCATTGATGTCTGCACCAAAGCGTACTCCGGATTTTTCCAGATAATTGGTCAGCTCCTTCTTAGGGAAGTGTTTGGTCCCGTTAAAACTCATATGTTCTACAAAGTGGGCCACGCCTCTTTGTTGATCGGTTTCCAGAATGGACCCGACTTTTACAGCCAGATACATGGTCACCCGTTTTTCAGGGGTCTTGTTCTTACGGATATAATAGGTAAAGCCATTGGCTAGTTTCCCTGTTCGTACGGCTGGGTCCAGGAGTAAGGGTTGTGTGCTCAACTGGGTCTTGCATCCCAGAGGAATACAAAGTGCGGCTATTCCAAAAAAGCTTAAAAATCTATATTTATTTAACATGTTACAACTGTAAATGAGGTTTATGAATGGAACCGCCGGATTGAATGATCTCTACAATCTTTTCATTCTCAATAATGATCATGCCCTGACGGTCGGTTGTGATTCCGGAGGCAAGCGTATACGGGTAAGTTGGCACCCCGTCTTTCATCACCGTTGGCAAATAAGAAAACTGCAGGTTATCGCAGGCTTTGCCCAGGGCCTCACCTACTTCAATGATGTGTGTAGAAACCACAAAAAAACTGTTCCGGTTTGCCGCAAAGGCCTCGGTCACTGCAAGGGTGGCATCATAGGCATCCTTAACGTTCGTTCCTTTGAACAGCTCATCAAACAATACATACAGATCCAAAGATTCACTCACCGCTTTGGCTACAGTTTTTGTTCTAAGTACTTCTGCATAAAAGTGGCTGTAACCCATATCCAGGTTATCCGAAACATTGATTGAGGAAAACAAGCCATCTTTCACAGAGAATTCCATCCGCTTAGCGGCCACCGGAAAGCCCATATGCGCCAGGTAAACCGCAATCCCCATCGATTTCATAAAGGTCGATTTACCCGCCATATTCGCACCTGTTAAAAACAGCACGTTACGTTCTTTAGTCAGGTGCAGGTTATTGCTCACCCCTTTTCTTAAGCCTGGGTGGCGGAAACCTTCCAGGTCCAACCGCATATCCGCCGCAGGTAATGCCTTCGCATAGACAAAGCCTTCTTCGCGCGCCACGGCAGCTACTCCTATATATACATCCAGTTCATAGATCAGCTTCAGCAAGGTTTCCATCTCCCGCATCATCGCATGGCGGATGGTATAATCGTTGCGGATCAGTTGTGCCAGCGAAGGCTGTTCTTCTCCTGCCTTCAAGATTCCCTGAAGTCTGGAGTCTTGAAGAATCCTTTGTGCAGTGTCCAGATCTTTTTCATATATGGATATTCCATCTTTTCCTTTCAGCTCTGCAAAGAAATCCCTAAAGGCCTGAAGTACTTCAATGGTAACCGATTGCCCGGCCTGCAATTGCAATAGCTCTGCATTGTGGAAAAGAACCTGCCTGAACTTCTTGGTAAAGATGCCCCAGGCCACTCTTGGCAAGGAAGCCCCGGCACCGCCGGCCAGATAATCTTCCATCGATTCCACCTGAGAGCGGATCACCGGGAAGATCAGGCTGTTATTCTGAAAGAAGGAAAATAATGCACTTCTGTTGTTGATTTGGCCGGGACTGTTCAATGGTTCGCGGAACATGCCTTCCATTACTTTCTCCCCGCCCCGGGTTTGCAGATGGTTGAACAAGCTGTAAATGGATTGCTGTTTAAACTTGCCCTGCAGATTCAGATCTTCTATAGTCTGCTTGTCGGCTTGAAAGTGTTGATATTGGGGTTTTGCCCCCTTTTTATCTTTGATCAGTTCCAATACCCCTTCGTTGTTCACGATGATCATTCCGTGGCGGTCATCCGTAACTCCTTCCGCTAGTGTATAGGTATAGACAGGTTTCCCTTGCTCCATCCGGGTTGGAAGATAACGGAAGCTCATGTTAGGGCAACGCTCCCTTAACACTGATCCGGCTTCCATGATATGTGTAGAAACGACAAACAAAGAATGCGGCTTCTTTGCAAAAGCTTCCATAATGGCGATGGTACCTTCATAAGCATCCTTCACGTTGGTACCGCGGAACAGCTCATCAAAGATCACAAACAGGTTCTTTCCTGCACCCAACTCTACCGCTACCTTTTTTACCCGCAGCACTTCAGCATAAAAATGGCTGGCACCCATAGCCAGGTTATCCGGAAGGTTGATGGTGGTATACATTCCATCGCAAACCGAGAATTCCATTTCTGCTGCAGCGATCGGAAAGCCCAGGTGGGCCAGGTAAACCGAGATCCCAAGGGATTTCATAAAGGTGGATTTACCCGCCATATTAGCCCCGGTCAGAAATACAATAT
>NZ_QAIL01000422.1:12162-24510 GCF_003061025.1 Pedobacter sp. HMWF019
ATAGACACCCTTCACCCGAAGGCGGTTCTCATCGCGCTGTAAGGCCGTTGCAAAAATATAGTTGCGCTCGGTTGCTACCCTTGCGAGGGAAATACATACATCCAGGTGGTAAATCTGCTGCAGGATCTTCTCCAGCAGGCCGCGTTGCTGGAAACGCAAAATATTATCATATTCCACGATCTTTCCCGAGGAGATCTTACCTTTGCCATGGTCCTTAAAGATCAGCTCCAGCTCCTTGGCATTCAATAAGGCCAATACAGCGGTGACTTGTTTGCTGTAAGGATTACCGGCTACTTTTGGCTCAATATCCTGCATGAACATTTTAAGTCCCTGCAAGATCTCCATCAGTGCCGTTACACTTTGTCCGGCGGCATTAAAATCGGCCATGCTAAAGCCCTGATTGGACAGACGGCTCCTGGGATCGGTATTGGAAAGGTACCTTTCGGCCTCTTCAAAACGGTTGCCCTGCAAAGGAAATTCAGTTTTGCTTTCCTGGAAATAACGTAGTACCGCCACCCGCTCATTAATCGCCTGATGGTCGGAAAGCGGGCCGCGGAACATTTCCTCCAGCAGGGCCGCACCACCCTGCGTGAAGGTCTTGTTGAAAATATGATAGATAGAATCGCTCCCCGATTTGGAGAAAACGTTCAGATCGTCGATCGTTTGTTTATCGGTTATAAAGCTCATAATTATTTACGTTTTCTGCGGATCAAAAGCACCATACCCAGCAAAATAATGACTGCCGGAATGACCGCGTAATACAATACTTTTAAAGTTTTCATCCCCGCTTTGTTTAGCTTCAGATGCGTATCTTTCGGACTTGGACGGCTCATATCTACCGGAAATTCGGCATTGGAAAACCAGCTAAAGATGCTGATCGAAAGAGAGCCGTTCGCTGTTTCCAGATTGGCCCTGGTCAGCTCCTTATTGCTGAAAAAATCGGCGTCGCTGGTAACCATGATCCGCTGTTCTTTGTTTTTTATTTTGCGGCTCAGCATCAGCGCTGTCGGAAAGGATCCATGCTCATCACCCGTCTTTTTATCAAAGACCAGTGCCGCCGAATCCAGTACAAATGAACCTCTTTTGATCCAGCTGGTCTTTTCATTGGTCATTAAAACTGGTTCAACTTTAAAAGTCCCCTGATGCTGATCCTTCAGAGCCGCTGCACCTGACATAGAAACTACCGTTTTTTCCTCGTATGGTTTTTTGAGTGCTGGTGACATGACTACAGCTCCTGAAGTAAGATTTGGGGTAACCAGACCATAAGAGTAATCCCTGCTCCGCTGTACCAGTGTTCCACTCAGCATTTCAACGCCAAGCGAATCCAGTAAAGGATTTACAATAGATTGTTTTCCTGGTTCGCTGGCAATCAGTGTATTTCCACCTTCCTGGATATATTTCCGTAAATTGGAAAGTGCGGCAGGGCTTAGTGCCGCTCTCGGATCACCAATCACCAGCACGGCGATATCTTTAGGAATTGCACCCTGCTCCAAAGACACACTGTCAATATCGAAACCCATATTGATCAGTGAGGTCTTGGACTGTTTGGTATTGAAGAGCATTTTATAGTCCCGGTCGCCAATTTTGTCTACGCTGCGCTGGTAAGCATCCGTCGCAAAGACAATTTTAGGCGGGTTTACCACCAATCGTTTTAAAGCGGCAGCAATCTCTGCTTCCCCCGGCCAACGGTCACCATCATCAAAGGTCCTTAAAAAGGTTGTTTTCCCTTTGTATTTCAGCTGCATCACCATCCGGTCGTTTTCCCCGCGAAGGTCTATTTGCTTGCGGATCTGCTCGGGACTTAAAAAACGGCTGGTATCCATATCCTGGGTCTTCGCCACGTCTTTGAATACAGTCTTTATACTTTTACCCGGATTAGCCGCATAGAACTGCGGGTTCGTAATGTCGTAATAATACACCCAGTGCAGGTTTATATCCCCTTTAAAACGCAGATAAGGCTCCCATTTGGCAATCCCGTAAAGCCGGGCAACCGGAGCACCAACAGAATAACTGTTATCCAGGCCGTTAATATAAGCGGTCATTTCCACCGGTTCATTACCCATTTTTTTCAAGATCTCCTGCACTGGTTTTACGATCGTATTGACCTTGGTGTCTGTCGCATCATAATACAGGATCACCGCCTGGCGGGAACTGAGATAAGCTACCGCAAGACCCACTACTATAATGGTCAAATATCGGCCAACCTGATACAAAAAAGATCTGGAGGTACGCGCCAGTTCCAGCCTTGTAATGGTAAAGGACAAAAAGATCCCCGATATGGCCACATAATAGATCACATCGCGACTGTTGAGTAATCCTTTCACCATTCTTTCTGCGCGACTGGGCATAGAAAGGCTATAGGTCAGATCCCGCACAAAGTCAATTCCTTGTCCAAAGCCTCCGATATAATTCATAAAGGCCAGCACCCCGAAAGTACCAAGCGCAGCTACGATCTGGTAGCTGGTGAGACTGGACATAAAGATCCCGATGGCTGCATATGCACTTAAAAGTAAAAAACAGGCCAGCATAGCCACCAGTACATGCGGGTAATCAAAATGAGCAACGAGACTGGTACCGAGGATAAAGAAAAGACCCGAGATCACCAGGATGATCACCAGGTTATAGACCAGCATAGCGGCAAATTTCCCGTAAATAAGTTCCCTGAGTTTTACCGGAGAAGAATACACCAGCTTAATGCTTCCACTGCTGATCTCCTGGCTGATCAGTCCCATGGTGAGCAGCGGCGTGTATAAGTATAAACTTCCAAGCATGGTATACAAAATACCAGTAGTCGTTCCTGAGGAGGTGGTGAACAGTCGGTCTGTTAAAAACCCATTGTCTCCAATCAATTGCTGCAGCTGCAGCATCGTTGCTAAACCCGGTATAAAAGCATGGGCCATTTGCACGAAGAAGACCATGATCAGCAGCCAGGCTATGGGCGAATAAAATAGCAGGCTGAGTTCCAGTCTGGCTATTTGTATGATTTTTTTCATCAGTTATTTATTGATTTTAAGCCGTATGGTTTAGTTAGAGATCCTGGATAATTGGGCAAAGGTTTCATCTAAGGAATTCTTTTCCATATTCAGCTCACGCAACCGCCAGCCTTGTCTTGCGCTTTCCAGCACCAGAGCCTCAGAGATGCTTTTGTCTCCGTTGAAATAGATCCGAAGTTGTTTTTCAGTCAGGTACTCTACCCTGGTAATGCCTTCTATGGCCTGAAAAGTTTCTGCAGGAGGTGCGTTCTCCATCACCACCAACATACTGTGTGGGGCGATGTAGTTGTCGAAGGCTTCCATGGTATCGGCAAAGACAATCCTACCGCTTTCAATCATTACGATATCTCTGCACAGGTACTGCACCTCGGTCAGGATATGCGTAGAAAGGATCACCGCACGGTCAGTAGCGATGTCTTTGATCAGTGCACGTACTTCCAGAATCTGGTTCGGGTCCAGCCCGTTGGTCGGTTCGTCAAACACCACCAGTTTTGGCTTATGGATAATGGCCTGGGCAATGCCCACCCGCTGCTTATACCCACCTGATAAATTCTTGATCAATCGTTTATTGATATGGGTCAAACCGCAGCGTTCTTTCACCTCTTCTAGCGCATTTTTCAATTGGTCTTTTTCCACGGAACGCAAAATGGCGGTATGTTTCAGGTATTCATCCACCGTTAAATCCATATATAAAGGCGGGGTCTGCGGCAAAAAGCCGATCTGCTGTTTGGCACGTTCCGGCTCTTTACGCAGGTCAATCCCATTGATGATCACTTCACCTGCAGTTGGGGTGAGTACCCCACAAAGAATGTTCATAGTGGTCGATTTACCGGCCCCGTTAGAGCCAAGCAAGCCCATGATCCCGCTTCTTGGGATCTCAATATTAATGTCGCGGATAGCCCAGCTGGTACTATAACGATGCGATAGTCCAATAATACGAACGATTGGTTCCATATTTTAATGTGTGTTAGGTATGTATTCGAGAAGAAAGCTGTATGAACCTTTAAAAATTAAAAATCGTAGACTAGAAAAGGGTCAGCAGCCAGGTTTCCAAGGGCATCGTTCGGCAGCCATACTATCGTATAGTTTCGGTAGCGCCATTTGTTCACCTCAGCTGTTGTGGTACCAAAATCCTTTAAAGTATAGCGGGTTAACAGGCTACCCGATGCCTGATCATAAAATTCAACCAGAACATCTGTAACCTCTGAAGTCGCGTTTACAATGATGTAATCTGTAATTTGTTTGTAGGCTAGGTTACTAACAGACTTATCAGTCCCTTTACCGGAGATATGAACCCTTACCGGTTTTTTATCCGGAGAAAGGTTGATCAAGCGTAGGCCCGTAACACTATCTGTAAGTGAATGATAGGGTGGCATTTTATTGACCAAAAGCATTTCTGGCTGTGCGAGCGTTCCAAAGAGAAACAAGGTGCTGGCCTCTTTGGCACCGAGATTAAGCGATAGCTGATAAACAGGCTTATCTTTTGCGTTGGTATCGGGAATCTTATAAATGAGGAGGGGTTGCGTTTTGGAAGGAAGCGCAACGTGATTATTAGGCGCATAAACACGATACTTAATCCACATCGTATTTTCTAATCCCGCGCTGGGGCGCTGCTCGTTAAAGTTAGCAGCCAGAAAATCACCCCCTGGCAAGGCATTGACAATGGTCAACGCTGTTAAAGTTTGAGGCTGCACGTCTTTTTTACAGGAAATAATTACTGAGAAAAAAAGCCCGGCCAAAATATATGGAAAAAACAGATTCTTCATGATGTTTAATTTCTAGTGATAGTCTGGTTCTAATAATTTGGATTTTGAGTTAGAAAATGATCTCTTTGCAACTCTGTTTTCGGGATTGGATACAGCAATTGGTAACTGCCCCGCCATGGTTGCTTAGCTGGAATCGCCGAAAGTACCTGCTCTGCTTTTCCAGTCCGCTTTAGGTCAAACCAACGGTGACCCCATTCTCCAAAAAGTTCTGTTTGCCTTTCTTTCGCAATGGCCGCCAGGGTCTGGTCTCTGGTCAGGGTAGTTGGCAATGGAACTATCCCGGCACGACGGCGCAGAATATTGAGGTCCTCAATGCCCGCAGAAAGCTGTCCGCTGAGCGCAAAGGCTTCTCCCCTGATGAGGTACATTTCAGCGAATCTCAATACCATATAATATTCTGTAGCAACGCCACCTACAACCAGGTTGTGATACCCTGTTTTATATTTATAAATAAATCTCGCATGATAGTTTACACCTGATTGTGTGAAATCCGTACTGTCTATCCAGGCCGCTTTACGAAGATCACCCGGTTCAAATGCTTTAAGCAAGTAGGAAGAAAGGTCACCCGAAGCTCCGGTGTGAAGCGGAGAAGGAAGCATCCCAACCGCCTCTGGCACTGCATTACCAATAAATATTTTATTTACATTTTGCTGCAGCTGCCAGATGGTTTCTGAACTGTTCTTCAAAAAAACTTTGTTCAGGTCAGCCGTCTCCAGCTGATAAAGGCCTGTTTGTCCGATTACATCCGTAGCTTCCTGAATGGCTTTACTATTGTCTCCAGTATACAAATAAACCCTGGCCAGCAATGCTTTAGCCGCCCACTTATTAGCCCTGATCCGTTCTCCACCACCAGCCGAATAATCTGCCGGCAGTGCATTGGCTGCATCGATCAGGTCGTTAACGATCTGCTGATATACAATAGCGACTGCTGTTCTGGGTTTGTTAGAATTTTCAGCAAGGTTTGTAGAGAGCAATAGTGGTACATCACCAAAGCAATTCACCAGATAGAAATAGCTAAAAGCTCGAAGAAATTTAGCCTCAGCGATCAGCTCTGTTCTGGTTTGTGCATGGAGTAAAGCCGATTTTGAGGCCTCGATTCCCTCCAAAACCCCATTGGCACCATAAATGGTCTGATAAGCTGACGACCAAATATTATTAGCTTCCCCACTCTCTGCAGTGAGTGAATTCCGGGCAAGATCTCCAATATTGTTATTTAAATTAAACGCTAAGTTAATTTCATCCGCAGAAGCCCGTGCAGTTTGACTGGTCAGTCCACTGGCAAAAGAAGAGCTTGCATCTGTATTGATCATTTGTGTCAATATACCAGCCATAGCGCTTATGGCCTGTGTATCGTTATTAAAAACCTTATTGGTAGTAAGGGTATTTTTAGGGTCTGGAATTTCTACCAGTTTATTACATGAAAACAATAAAAATACTGATATCAGCAGCAATAATTTATTTGAATGATGGTTAAGCATAGTCATGGTTTTATAAGGTCAGTGAAAGGCTTGCAACAATCGTTTTAGCCTGTGGCAGCGATCCAAAATTTTGCGTGTCCGGATCAATTCCTTTATATTTAGTAAATACCCATAGATTTTGTGCATCTATAGAAAAGCTAAGGCGTTTACCCTTAAGAAATTTCTGTGGCAGCATATAACCTAAACTCACCGTCTGCAACCTCAGAAAAGAAGCGTCTGTATAGGCCAGATCGGAACTCAATATATTTGAGTTTGAGGGTGAACCAGTGATAGAGGTAAGCGCAGCATATTTACCTGGCTGTCCAGGCTGTTGCCAACGATTATTAAAAACCTCAGTTGGTATATTCAGCATATTGCCTGCGGGCACACCTGAATAAAACGCACTCAGACCCATTTGATTTTTATAATATAAGTTGACTATCAACAAAAGGTTTTTATACTGAAATCTATTGTTCATCCCGACTGTAAACTTCGGATCCCTGTTCATGACAATATAACGGTCATCAGTTCCGGTACCTGGCCGTGCAATAGGGTTTACCCCAACCGTTCCATCACGGTTACGATCTTCATAAACGTACTGACCAGTCATTGGATCAAGACCAAGATAATGCAGTAAATAAATATCATTGACTGATTTACCAATCACATACTGTGTGGCGTAACTGGAGAGATTAAGATCCGGATAACTTAGCAAAATGTTCTTATTGAACCCTGTATTTAAACTCAAATTCCAGCTAAAGTTGTTTGTTCTGATCGGCACGTCGCTAATTGAAAATTCCCATCCGCTGTTTTGAACAACTGCGGGCCAGTTGGCTGTTACTGTAGGATATCCCGTAAACAGAGGTGTCGGATATTTGGTCAGCTGATTGCCACACCGGTTCCTATAGTAGTCTACATTGATATTAAGATCTTTAAACAAGTTCACTTCAAAGGATAAATCCAGTTTTTTATTCACTTGCCACTGAAAATTTGGATTTACAGCATGTAAACTAATCAATGGGGTAATCCCACCATAGGTATAACCCGGAGTTCCGTTATTCAAACTAGACCATTGGCTGATGTATTGATAATCATCCACGCCATCGCTTCCCGTAAGGCCATAGCTTCCTCTAAACTTCACAAAATCAACAAAGGAAGGAAGGATATTTTTGACCCAGGATTCTTCGGATGCAATCCATGCAAATCCTAAAGACCCAAAATTTCCATATCGTTTTCCGGGTCCGAAACGTGAAGAGCCATCTCTCCTTCCACTGAGGTTAATGATATATTTCCGGTCCCAATTATAGTTAATCCGACCAAATACAGCCGCATATCTTTGTTGTCCGTAGGTATCACCGAAAATAACTACAGTAGGTGCAAGCTGAAGAGAGCCTAAAAGATTATCATCTGTATAGCCTAATCCATAAGTATTCTGTCCGGAAGTAACGGTCTTACTGAGTGCAGTACCCAAGAATGCGGAAAAATCACCTTTCCCTATAGTGGTGTTATAGTTGATTTGCGGTTCGATGCTCCAGGTTTGGTTGTTATTCGTCCCGATATTCAAGCCGCCGGTTGGGTTATACATCGGATTTTGTGCCGTAATGGGCGATTTAGCCTCGCTCTTCTCACTGGTGGTATTAAAACCGAAGAGGCTGGAAATTTGAAGTCCTTTGAACAGCTCATAAGACAGGTTCAGCTTGCCCATTGCTAAAGTTGTTGCCGAAGTCGTTAAAGCCCCTAGTGTCCCAAAGGGATAACTATTCGAAAGTCCAACGTCATTCCACTCTTTATAATTCAATTGTCCATTGCTGTCATAGATCGGTGGTGCATTTGGGGGAAGAGTAGCAACAGAAGGCGTAGAATTGATATTCGAATTTGAATAGGTATAATTAACCGATAGATCCGTTTTTAGCCTTTTGTTAAGAGCGTTATTATTAATACTGAAGGCTACCCCGGCTACTTGATCAGATCCGCTCACCGTAAGTATAGAGGTTGAACGCGTATAGCTTGGACTAATGCTAAATTGTGTATTTTCATCTCCACCGGAAATCGACAGATAAGTCCTGGTCATTTGACCCGTACTTCCCCACAATGCTTTTTGCCAATTGGTGTACCTGGTGGTGTCCCATCCCACAATATCAGGAGCATTTTGTAATGTCAATGGAATTCCATCATTTTTAAACGCTTCTTTCCTCATTTTCACATAGTCCCTGGTGTTCAGCATATCCCAGTAACGGGTAACTGCAGAAATCCCATGGCTAATACCTGCTGAAATCTGTGTCGGTCCAACTTTTCCTTTTTTTGTCGTGATCAAAATCACACCATTAGCACCCTTGGATCCATAAATTGCTGTAGCATCGGCATCCTTCAGGACATCAATACTCTCTATATCGAGTGGGTTGATGTTAAATAAAGGGCTTTGTCCATTTCCTGCCGTATAACTGCCATTTTGGATGATCCCCGGGGATCCATTTTCATAACTGGCATTACCGCCAACATTGAGATAAGTAAGCGGTACGCCGTCAATGATATACAATGGTTCTGAAGGATAATCCGGACTGATGGTACTGCGGCCACGGATCTCAACCTTTACTGTGCCACTGGCATAACCTGTAGCCGGTGTTACTGTCATCCCGGGTACTTTTCCCACCAAAGCCAGAAGTGGGTTCATTACGGGTTGTTTTGCAATTTCCTCTGCAGTAACCGAGGCAATATTACTTGTCGAAAAACGACGGCTGGTTTTCCCATAGGCCATTACCTGTACTTCATCTAACTTGGAATCACTCAATTGTAATCTGATCTCCAGTACACGGTCACCGATTCCAACTTCCTTGGTGATATAACCCATAAAAGAAACTTGCAAAATGGCATTATCAGGAACATCTTTTAGAATAAATTCTCCACGTGCATTGGTTATGGTGCGGGCTTTTCCGTTTTTCACCGAAACAGTTGCCCCGGGCAATTGCAATCCATTTGCATCCAGTACGTGTCCGCGAACATCTGTATCTTTAAAAACACCTGTAATCTTCTCGAAAATAGATGGTGCTTTTGCCTGTACAACGATAGACTTTTTGGTGATGGAATAGGTTAGGGGAAGTCCTTTAAAAATTTCTTTCAAGGCATTGTCCAAAGATTCATTTTGAAGTTTTACATCCACTTTAATTTTAGTCAGATCAGCATCTTTCCAGAAGAAATTATAACCGGTCTGCTTTTCTATAGTTGAAAAAATAGTGGTGAGCGCTGCATTATTTTGCTGAATATTAACATTTTGCGAGTATCCAACAGCCGACACTTGTACACAAGCGATGGTGATGATGAAAAAAATCAGTTTCATGACCAAAATGGTTTTACGCATCAACCGCCCCGTGAGCCAGGAGGTTTCCGCATATGAGTATAAATTCATACGTTTGTATTGTTTGGGTTTGGATTAATTTTCAAGAATTATTCATCAGTCCGATTTTATCGGATAAGGGTAACCCAGGCGCAATTCCGGGGAAAAGTGTCGAAGCCTTCCCCGGATTTTGTTGTAGAGCTACCTCTTTTGAAAGCTAACCGCTTTGTTGTAAAAATTTCTTCATTTTGGTTGGTTGGTTTTTTGGTTGATTATTTAGTTGATTTTCTTTTTCAGCGTTATTGCATGACTATTATTTTCCTTCCCTCTATCCTGAAATGTACTTTACCTAATTCCAGCACCTTCAATACTTCCGAAAGGGTATAACTTCTTTCAATTTTCCCATAAAACTGTTCTTCCTTTACAGGCCCTTCATAGACTACGTCTACATCATACCAGCGCGCAATCTGACGCATTAAGATCCGGATATCGGTATGATCAAATTTAAACAGACCATCTTTCCAGGCCACCACTTCATCTGCATCGACTTGTCTTACGCTGATCTGCTGGTCCTGTACTAAAACAGCCTGTTGATTGGGTTTAAGCAATGTACCATTTACATTTACACGGCCTTCCAGAAGCGTGGTTTTCACATCAGGCTCATCTGCATAGGCATTGATATTGAAATGTGTTCCCAGCACTTCAACAGTCTGCCCCCGGCTGATCACCTTAAATGGCTTGTCTTTGTTGTGTGCTACTTCAAAATATCCTTCTCCTGTTAATTCCACAATTCTGTCTTTACCTTTAAACCGGGTTGGATACTTCAAAGAAGAAGCTGCATTCAGGAACACTTTCGACCCGTCTGCCAGCGTCAGACTATATTGACCACCCTTTGGGGTCGACATCATATTATAAACGGACTCCGCTCTTTTTCCAGCTTCTTCCTGATAAACGAGTTCTCCTTCGGCTGTCTTTTTAATCAGAGCATGGTCTTCCTTAGCCAGATCTCCGTTCTTAACATCGGTCAGGCTGATCTGCTGCCCATTGGCTAAAGTTAAAATGGCTTTATTGGATCCCGGATTAATATCGCTGTATTTGCTCCGGTCCAGGATGGTATGCTGATCTGCAGACGGCTGGCTATAATAAAATAACGCAGCTCCACCTATTAAAATTACTGCTGCTGCTGAGGCGATCCTGGGCCATAATTTAAAGGATTTGGATGGTAATTCCGCTTGAGTTGGATGACCAAGGCCTGCACGACTGAAGGTCCGTTCCCGCAATTCGTTTTCGATCCGGTCAAAATTGATTTCATCCTCTTCAAGAACAAGGCTGTCTGATTTTTGCATATACCAGTTTTCCAGTCTGGCCTGCTCTTCTGCAGTTGCCAAACCCTGGTTATATTTCTGAATCAATTCTTTTGCCTGTTGCTTATCCATAATTTTTCGAGGTTAATTTACAGGTAAACGGGTGAAAGTAAATTTGGGGGTAGAAGATTTTGAAAATAATTTCAGCTTAGCGGAACAACAGCAAAATCCAAATGCCAACACCCACATCATTGAGTTTTGGTTTTATAGCTTTTAAGGCATTCTGGACTTGTTTTTTGACCGTTTGTTCTGAAATATTAAGCTTAGATGCTATTTCTTTGTGAGACAGGTCTTCTTTCCTGCTCATCTCAAAGATTTCCCTCATTTTTGGAGGAAGTTTCTGAATTTCTCTTTCCAGAATTTCGAGGATCCTCTTCTCGTCGATAGTATCTACCTGGTCATTTCTGGGATCAGAAAGAAAGGCTGCAATCTCCCCAATATAATCGCTCCTTACTTTATTTTTTTCAATCAGGTCAAAGACCCGGTTTCGGGCAGCGGTATAAAGCAATCCGGAAATATTGGTGTTGTTCTTTATCGCCGCAGCTTTTAACCATAGATTACTAAAAACCTCCTGAACAACATCTTTTGCATCATCTTCCTCGCGGATCATTTTATAAACGTGGGCATAGATCAATTTCCAGTACCGGTTGTAAATTTCTGTGAACGCAGTTTCATCTCCTTCTTTCAGCAAGGCTGTTAATTCTGGATCAGGAAGTGCACTATAAACAACCATGAGACTTATCTATTATTCTAATTTGGGAGGATTTACAAACAATGTTAACAAATTAGGCTGAAAATAATGGTTTCAAATCTGGAAATTTAATGTATATGACAATTAAAACGAAAAAAGCCTGTTATCATCGATAACAGGCTTTCAAGTGTTTTTGATCTAAGATTTGCGGACCGGACGGGACTCGAACCCGCGACCTCCGCCGTGACAGGGCGGCATTCTAACCAGCTGAACTACCGGTCCGTTTCCCTTTAGGGGCAGGCTTTTAAAGAGCCTTTACTTTTATTAAAAACAAAAAGCACTTTTGAGAGTGCTTTTGCGGACCGGACGGGACTCGAACCCGCGACCTCCGCCGTGACAGGGCGGCATTCTAACCAGCTGAACTACCGGTCCGTTGTTCCCTTTCGGGATTGCAAATATAGAGCCTTTATTTATATTCACAAACTATTTTTAAAAATAATCGTAACTCACTAAGCTACAGATCCTTCTTTCATTTTTTCTGCGTTTTCAGCAAACTGTAAAGCATCGATCAGCTCCTGAACGCCGCCATCCATTACTCCGCTGAGGTTATATAAGGTCAAACCAATACGGTGATCGGTTACCCTTCCCTGTGGATAATTGTAGGTTCTGATCTTCGCTGAACGGTCTCCGGTAGATACCATCGTTTTACGGCGGGCAGCAATATCTCCGTTTTTCTTCTGTAATTC
>NZ_QAIL01000422.1:24546-29792 GCF_003061025.1 Pedobacter sp. HMWF019
CGAACGTTCTTTCTGACAAACCACAACAATACCCGAAGGTCTGTGTGTCAACTGAACTTTAGTTTCTACCTTATTTACGTTCTGACCACCTGCACCACCCGATCTGGAAGTCTGCAGGTCAATATCTGCCGGGTTAACGTAAAGGTCAATCTCTTCAGCTTCCGGCAATACCGCCACCGAAGCTGCCGACGTATGTACCCTGCCCTGAGTTTCTGTATCCGGAACACGTTGTACACGATGAACACCCGATTCATATTTCAATTGTCCGTAAACATCTTCACCGCTTACTTTAAGGATCACCTCTTTGTAACCACCGGCAGTACCTTCAGTTACATCTATGGTTTCTACAGACCAGCCTTTTTGCTCAAAAAACCGGCTGTACATTCTGTACAAGTCACCTGCAAAAAGAGCGGCCTCATCACCACCAGTACCACCTCTGATCTCAAAAACTGCATTTTTAGCATCTTCAGGGTCTTTAGGAATTAGCATTAGCCGAACTTTTTCTTCCAGTTCTTCCTGTTGCTTTAGTAAAAGTTCCAGTTCCTCTTTAGCCATCTCACGCAATTCCGCATCTTTCTCATTAGAAAGAATGTCTTTATTGGCGTCGATGTTACTCATCACATTTTTATAGATCTTATACTCGTCTACTATCTTACCTAAATCTTTATACTCTTTATTTAAAGCTGCAAAACGCTTCATATCCTGAACGGTATCAGGATTACTCAACTGCTCTTCTACATCCTCCCAGCGCAATTTAATGGCTTCTAATTTTTCTAACATATCGTTCTAAAGAAAATTATTTTCATTCACTTTTATCCCCGGCAGTAAACAAACAGCCGGATGTATAGCGTAGCGTTATTTATTTGGACCACAAAAATAAGGTTTTTCGATCAATTATTTCGACTCAAAATAATTAAGGCATAGCTCATTGCCGTCAAAAACAGCATAAGAATAAAAATTAAGCCATTCACCAAGGTTAACATAGCGGCTGTTTTCACTCAACTGCAGGTCTAATGGTAAATGACGGTGCCCAAAAATAAAATAATCATAATGGGTTTTCTGCAAGACCTCTTTGGCATAAACAGCTAACCATTCGTTCCCCATCCCCATAAATTTCTCTTTAACAACCCCATCTCTGGTTGTACCGGCAGCACGGCTGCTGGATGACCAACCATTGGCAATACCCATTCCTATTCTGGGTGGCACCAATGAAAAAAGCCACTGGCAAATTGGGTTTCTGAATATTTTGCGGAGAAATTTATACTTGCGGTCGCCGGGGCCCAATCCGTCGCCATGATGAAGGTAAAAGCGCTTTCCATTTCTTTCCATTACAAATTCATCACTGATGATCTGTATACCGAGTTCTTTGGTAAAATAATCATTTACCCACATGTCATGGTTCCCTTTAAAGAAGTAGATCTTAATGCCCTGATCGGACATCTGTGCCAGCTTACCCAGCAAACGAACAAAACCTTTTGGAACTACTGTTTTGTACTCAAACCAGAAATCGAAGATATCTCCCATTAAAAAGAGTTCACTGCAGCTTGGTTCTATGTAATTTAACCAGCGAACAATACGATTTTCCCGGACCCTGCTCGTCTTTTCATCAGGAGATCCCAAGTGGAAATCAGAGGCGAAATATATGTTTTTTACCATCTCTGAGGGCAAAGATAAACAAATTTAGATCGGTGTTTTGTCAAAAAGTTCTAGGAGTTATATAGAATATTTCTTGATAACCCGTTTATTCAAACAAAAGTTTGTAAATTCGCCCCAAAATTTAAATACATGATTTCTACAGATATAGCCATCATTGGCGCCGGCCCCGTAGGTTTATTTGCAATTTTTGAAGCAGGATTACTCAAAATGCGTTGTCATTTAATAGACTATCTTCCACAAGTTGGAGGACAGCTTTCTGAGATTTATCCCAAGAAGCCAATTTATGACATTCCTGGTTATCCAACTGTTTTGGCACAGGAACTCATTGACAACCTGATGGAACAAGGTAAACCATTTCACCCTGGTTTTACTTTGGGCGAGCGTATTGAAGGTCTGGAGAAACGTGGTGAAGGCGATTTTGTACTGACCACCAATATGGGAACGATCATTGAATCGAAAGTGGTGGTTATTGCAGGTGGATTGGGTTGCTTTGAGCCCCGTAAACCCGCAGTTGCAGGACTGGAGCAATTTGAAAATGGTCGTGGTGTAAACTACATGATCCTGGATCCTGAACAGTACCGCGGACAGAAAATGGTGATTGCCGGTGGTGGTGACTCTGCCCTGGACTGGACCATCTTTTTAGCCGATGTTGTAGAAGAACTAACCTTGGTTCACCGCAGCGAGAGCTTCCGTGGTGCACCGGATTCTGTAAATAAAGTGATGGCTCTTGCTGAAAGCGGACGCATCAACTTAATATTAAACAGCAATTTAAATTCTGTTTCAGGTTCTGGAAAGCTGGAGAATGTGGAAATCATTCATAACAAATCTTTAGAAGTAACCAATGTTGCCGCCGACCACTTAATTCCTTTATTCGGACTAAGCCCTAAATTGGGTCCGATTGAGCAATGGAACCTGAACATCAACAAAAGTGCGATCGAGGTGAATACAGATGACTATTCAACCAATATCCCGGGAATCTATGCTATTGGGGACATCAACACTTACACAAACAAATTGAAATTGATTCTTTGCGGTTTCCATGAGGCTGCATTGATGAGCCACAGCGCTTACCAGTACATGAACCCAGGCATTAAATACACCATGAAATATACCACCGTTAATGGCGTAAGCGAGTTTTAATTATGGAAGAGAACAACATTAATATACATGTACAAAATGCAGATGGCAGCTTAACCACTCTGGAAGCGCCTGTTGACATGGGACTGAGCCTGATGGAGTTTTTAAAAGCCTGCGAATATGATATTTTAGCAACCTGCGGAGGTATGGCACTTTGTGCAACCTGCTGTGTGGATGTCCTTGAAGGCGAAGACAAACTGAACGAAATGTCTGACGATGAGTACGCTATGCTGGATACTTTACCAGATGTATTACCGAATTCAAGACTGGCTTGCCAGTTACAGTTAAACCCTGCTATGGAGGGTTTAACTGTAAAATTACATGGTGGATTAGACTAGTTATCCATGGCCAGGTTTTTCCTGGCCGGATCTCCAATCGTTTTATATTCTCCTGTACCTTTTAAGATTACAAGCATTTTAGGTGTATTGTTCAATACAGATTTTGCTGCTGCAAATTCCTTATCATACTGAAATGCTTGTACTACTTTTCCTTTTTCAAAATAGTACCTGCTTACAATCTGTGTTTCCAGCGCTTTCCTGATTTCTTCCTTGTAGGTGTAAAGGTCCTCTTTTTTAGCAGTTTGCATTTTTGATCTTAGATCATCCAGATCGGCCTTCACAGCAGGCAGGTTATTTTCTTTCTCTGCTTCTGTCCTAAGATCAGACAATAAGCGCTCTGCATTCGAAGTATACTTATAATCTTTATCTGCAAGTGAACCTACAAATTGCTCGTAATCCTTATCGGAGATTTTAAAGTCTGCTGCAGGAGCAATGGATTTATTGCTTTTCTTATAAAGATTGGCAAAATCAAAAAAGAGATTTTTACTGATCAATGAAATGGTGATGGGACTATATTTTTTGGCATCCACAAATACGTCTGGATAAATGCCGTTTCCGTTATATACATTCCTGCCGCCTTTAGTGCTAAATTTGGTGATCAGCGAATCGGCTATTTTAACTCTTTTACCACCTTCACCTTTACGGGAATAGTCTATCGCCTGAATACATCTGCCCGACGGGGTAAAATATTTGGCTACAGTAACCTTTACAAGGCTGTTGTAAGGCAAGTTGAAGGTTTGCTGAACCAACCCTTTCCCATAGCTCCGCTGCCCAACAATGACGGCCCTGTCCAGGTCCTGCAAGGCACCTGCAACAATTTCTGAAGCCGAGGCTGAGGAACCGCTAACCAATACCACAAGAGGTACCTGTGGCGCTATGGGATCACTAACAGTTTTATAGCTGATTGTCTTCTCCGGATTTCTTCCTTTCTGGGTAACGATGAGCACGTCTTTATTCACAAAAAGATTGACAATCTTAACAGCTTCCTGCAAGATACCACCTCCATTGTACCTCAAATCCAGTACAATTCCTTTAGGTTGTTTCTTCGTCAGGTTCTGCACAGCATCTTTTACTTCCTGCGCTGAATTCTCCAAAAATTTATCCAGCCGGATATAAGCAACATCATCTACTATTCCTGAATAAGAAACATTTGGCAGTTTAATCTCTTCGCGGATCAAGGTTTTGTTTAAAACCGAGCCCTCCCTAATGATCAACAGGTCTACAGAAGAACCTTTTGGCCCTCTGAGCAATTGCGTAACCTGACTTCTGTCCTTACCTTTCACTTCCACCCCAGCAATCCGTACAAACTGATCTCCGGGCCTGACATCTTGTTTATTGGCCGGATAACCTTCTGTAACTTCATTCACAAAAAGTTTTCCTTCAATAAAGACTGTGCTCGCGCCTATCCCTCCGAACTGGGTACTGACGTACTTTAGCTTATAGTCTTCTATTTCAGACTCAGGAATATATTCTGTATAAGGATCAAGTCCATCCAGCATGGCATCAATACCTGTTTTCATGAGATCCGACGGGTTGGTCTCATCTACATAATTAATGCTGACTTCCTTGTAAAGGGAGGCAAAAATATCCAGGTTTTTGGAAACCTGGAAAAGATCTTCTTTAAAAGACCAGGTTAACGCAGCGGTTGCGATTAACCCGGCAGCAATAAAGGGTTTATATTTTATCATAATCTATTACCATCTGGATCGGCCAAAGCCTTATTGATGGTAAATTCAACATATTTCCTGTCTCTTTTGATCAGGCTCATCAACTGATTCACCAATTCTTCTTCCTGCCCCGGGGTAAAGGAGATGTTCTCCCCTGCCAGTTCACGGTACTTTCTTAAAAATTTGATCTTAACTTTTTGCGCTGTTTCAGGAGTAAGTGTAAAATTTGCCATAATGCAAAAATATAAATAATTGTAATACGATAAATCTTATTTATGAGCGGGTGCACCTTTTATATCCAAATCTTTTATTTTCTCCCTGATTCTTCTCATAAAGGATATGCCCGGATCGGTTTTTTCCGTTCTGTAGGCTGAATCCGTTTCTTTCCATAGTGGAGTTCCTCTGAATAAATTATACTCATAATGTCCAATTACATATTCTATAGGAT
>NZ_QAIL01000423.1:0-5357 GCF_003061025.1 Pedobacter sp. HMWF019
TCATAGAATAAGCAAAACGATCAGTAATTCCAACTACAGCAGCAATAGAAGCCATATTCAGAATTACGCCACCGCCTGCCTTTTTTAACAAAGGAATTGCTGCATATAAACAGTTATAGGCACCCTTAACATTTACATTAAACACCTTAACAAAATCCTCTTCACTCGTGGTATCTGCCTTACCAATATGGGCAATCCCAGCATTATTCACCAAAATATCTACGCTGCCAATTTGATTAAAAGTTTCCAGTACCTGGTCCTGGCGGCTTACATCACAACCATAAGCCACTGCAGAACCACCTGCAGCCTTAATTTCCTGCACCGTCTCTGATGCACCATCAGCATTCAATTCTATAATATGTACAACTGCCCCCTGTTTGGCAAAACATAGAGAAATCGCTTTTCCTATTCCGCTTCCGCCGCCGGTAATGACCGCCGATTTTCCTTTTAAACTAAACATGATCTATATAATTTATAATGAAACTCCTCTTTTCCATGGGATGAAATCATCCTGATTTAACAATACTGCTTTAGGAGTAATTTCGCCACTGGCTGCTTTGATACAATATTCTAAAATCTCCTCGCCCATCTGTTCTATGGTTTTTTCACCACGAATAATTGCTCCGGTATCGATATCAATAATATCCCCCATTCTATTGGTAAGCGCTGTATTTGTAGCTATTTTAATAACAGGGCAAACAGGGTTTCCTGTTGGCGTACCTAAACCTGTAGTAAACAATATTAATGTGGCACCACTAGCGGCTTTTCCGGTTGTTGCTTCGACATCATTTCCAGGAGTGCATACTAAACTTAAACCTGGTTTAGTTGCAGCTTCTGTATAATCCAACACATCTACAACAGGTGAAGTACCTGCCTTTTTAGCTGCTCCTGTACTTTTGATCGCGTCCGTAATTAAGCCATCTTTTATATTTCCCGGTGATGGATTCATGTGAAATCCTGAACCCACAGCATGCGCTTGCGCATCATATTCCTGCATGAGTTTGATAAACTTATCTGCGGTAGGTTTATCTATACATCTATCAATTATGTTTTGCTCAGCTCCACATAATTCAGGAAACTCTGCCAAAAGAACCTTAGCGCCAAGTGCAACTAATAAGTCAGAAGTATAACCAACTGATGGGTTAGCAGAGATACCACTAAAACCATCGCTGCCACCACACTTAACACCAACACAAAGTTGACTTAGTGGAGCAGGACTTCGTTCTATTTTATTGATCTCCGTTAAACCGGCAAAGGTTTTAAGAATTGCATCTTTGACCAATTGCTCTTCGCTTTGGCTTTGCTGCTGTTCAAAAATCAGAACTTTTTTATTAAAGTTAGGATTGCGTTCCTTAATGTCATTTAACAAACTTTGAGTTTGCAAGTGTTGACAACCAAGGCTGAGCACAGTGATACCGGCCACATTTGGATGATCCGCATATGCAGCTAATAAATTGCTTAATAAATCAGAATCCTGACGCGTACCCCCGCAACCACCCTGGTGATTAAGGAATTTTATACCATCAACATTTTTGAATACTCTGTTTTTGGTTATCTGAGCAGAAGCGAGGTTAGCTACATCAAAAGATTCTATTGATTCGCCACCCTGATATGCGGTAAGCAGCTGATCTGTAAATTGTTTGTACTTATCGGTTACATTATACCCCAAGGTATTGTACAAAGACTCTTTTATGACATCAAGATTTCTGTTTTCACAAAAAACAGTTGGAATAAACAACCAGTAATTTGCTGTTCCCACTTTACCATCCTGACGGTGATATCCATTGAATGTTCTGTTTTGAAACTTTGATACATCCGGTGCCTGCCATTGATAATTTACATCTCTGTAGGCATATTCCTGAGAAGCATGATGAACATTTTCAGTAGTCATCAATCCTCCCTGAGGAATAAAAGTAGTGGCTTTTCCCACCAAAACCCCATACATTAACACATCCTCACCAATTGCTCTTTCCGTTATAAAGAACTTATGCTTTGCATGTACATCATCCTGTAAATTGAATGTTAAGTTATTCCATTCAATTTTTTGTCCTTTTGGTAAATCCTGCAAGGCTACCAGCACATTATCGTCTGGATGTATTTGCAAGAAACTTTTATTATTTATTATTGACATTATGCTTTTAATTCAAATATTTTATCCATCATCACCCATTTCTCACCCGGTTTAGAACCCGGTATAGCCTGCTGATATTTCCACATTAATTTTTCCCATTCCTGCACCTTTTCGTTCGAGGCATCCATTGCTCCTTTCTTTTCAAAGCTAAATTTACCATTTACTTCCATCATCATAAACAGCCTATTGCCATATCTGTAAATTTCCATGGCATCAATACCGGCAGAGGTAATACTGTCCTGAATTTCCGGCCATACCTGCTGATGCATCACTTCGTATTCTTTGATCAGATCAGGATCATTTACCAGATCAAGCGCTAAACAATATCTTTTCATTTTATATATTTTTCTACGGTTTTTATCTTATGCTCTTTTAACAACCTTATGTCCGGTTACCCCGAACAGGAATACCACAGCGAAGCATATTAATGGCACGATATAGCCAACCTGAATATCGGCTAAATCAGTAATATAACCCATTGCCGGTGGCAATAATGCCCCACCTACGATGGACATGATGATCAGACTGCTTCCAAATTTTGTGTCCTTTCCAAGATCTTTGATCCCCAAAGAGAAGATAGTTGGGAACATGATGGACATGAAGAATGCAATACCAATAACAGCAAATAGTGCTACAGTACCGTGAGATACCATTGCCACCACACACAGTAGCATGCTGGCTACTGCATAAATAGCCAATAAACGTTCTGCTTTTATAAATTTCATCAGGAAAGTACCAAGTACACGCCCGGTTAGAAAGGCTAATCCCATACCAATACCTGCATAGCCGGCTGCCTTTTGCTGATCAATTTCTGCAGCTTTGGTCGCATATAGAATAAAAAAGCTAAACACACAAACCTGAGCACCTACATAAAAAAACTGAGTAAGAATAGCCCACCTCAGGTGTTTGTGTTTAAGCGCATCCATTAATGTATGGTCGGCTGCTTTGTCGCCAGGCTCTTGCGTTTCAACAATTTCAGGTAATTTCAGGAAGACAAAGATGATGGCAATGACAAGAATAATACCCCCTAATACTAAATAAGGTGTTTTTACTGACGACGCTTCTGATGCCAAAGCAAATTCCCTTGCTGAAGCTGTCATTTTACTTAATTCGGCATCTGAAATTCCTTTTATTAAAATAATTTTAGCACCAATTATCGGAGCAGTCATTGCTGCAAGCCCATTAAATGACTGCGCAAAATTTAAACGAAATGTTGCCGTTTCGGGCGGGCCAAGCAATGATGCATATGGATTAGCGGCTGTTTCCAGAATGGTAAGTCCACAGGCAATAATAAATAGTGCTCCCAAAAAGAACACATAAGCCTGCGTATTTGCAGCCGGTATGAATAAAAATGATCCTATAGCAAACAGCGCCAGACCTAGAATGATCCCTGTTTTATAACCATACTTTTTCATAATGAATCCCGCCGGAAGCGCCATAACAAAGTAAGCGATAAATACAGCAGAGTCTACCAATGATGCTTCTAAAGTACTTAGACTAAAAGACCTTTTTAAATGCGGGATTAGAATTGGATCTAAATTATGTACAAAGCCCCACATAAAGAACAGGGAGGTAATCATAATAAATGGGAACAGGTACTTGTTCTTAGACATGTGGTTATAAGGTTATAATTTGAAATCAAAGGAAGTTAAAAATTGAACCCTGGTTATGTAAAATCTTACCCAATCATTCAAGCAAATTGACATTTTTACCGTAGAAAAATGGCGATTAAACAAAATGAATCGATTTCGTAAACCAGAAACTAGTATAAAAGTACTATTGCAATAAGGCTGTGGCAGACCATAATACAGGAGCCTGCCCGTGCAAATCGCCTGTTAGTCTTTTCCTGTCAAGGTAAAACTGGCGGCTGGTGTTTTTATTGGTCCCCTCGCAAACATCCCGGACATCCCCCATTGTATCTATACAGCCCACCAGTGCTATCCATGCTTTTCTTGCTGCCGGCGCATAAGTCTTTGCATCCAGCCAGCCTTTTTTCACACCAGTAATCATGGCATAGGTAAACATCCCCGTAGACGAGCTTTCTTCCCATGATTCTGCATCATCAACCAACTGTCTCCACATACCGCTGGGCGCCTGGTACTTCAATAATGAAGCCATCATCTCTTTATAGCCCTTCATAATCCTTGCTCTGTCTGCCTGTTTAGCAGGAAGGGAACTCAACAACTCCGCCATTCCAGCAGCCATCCAGCCATTTCCTCTACCCCAATAAAACGGTGCAGTTGGCGCATGATAGAATAAACCATTCGGCTTCTGCAAGGAATCCAGGTAAACCACCATCTCTTTCGCTGCCCTATCCAGGTATTTCTGCTCTCCTGTTGCCTGAAAAGCCTGGTTCTGAAGCGCAGTGATCATAAACATATCATCAATCCACATTCTGGTCTGCCAGGCCAGGCCCTTTTTGTAAAACTCATGAGATTCAGCAACTACCCTTGGGCCCTCCGGAGCTCCCCATTGCTTATCTGCAATTCCCTTACCCAAATCGAGGTATTTCTGTTGTTTGGTCTGTATGTATAACTGTAGGGGTACTGAACCAAATACAGCATAATCGACATGGTCAGGCACCGGAATCATTTTGGCTTCGTTCCCAAACAAAGGTTCAAACCTCTTCTCCAGCTGATCGAGCAATGCTTTATTATGGGTTACCCCCGCAAATTTAAGTGCTCCGTACCAAGTACAGGTTTCAGGATAGGTAATGACTTTTGGCGGCCCTGGCCTTCCAAAATTGGTATGTGGCGTGGCTATAAAATGATCCGCTATCCGTTGCCCCACTTCCTTCGGATCAAAACCTTTAGGCCAGTTCTTCAAATCCGTTTTATTTTGTGCCAATCCTGCTGAAGAGGTCAAAATTGATGCAGCGATCAAAGAATGTTTTACAAATGCTAAATTCATGTTTTACAAATTAAATAATGCAATGAGTACCGCAATAAAGCCAAATTAACCCAGGCATTATTCTACATAATTGCCTTATTATTCAGTTGTATTGTCAGTCGACCTCCAAAATAGCCGCCAAAATAATTGAATCATTTGCCTGTATAATTGAATATCAGATCTTATTTTTAAGCTAAACTTAAAGACTAAACCAGACAAGCAAATATATGAGATCCCTGAACATTTATACCGCGGTTTTCACCGTACTTCTAAGTACATCTGCCTTTAAAACAACTACAGAATCACAATGGCAGTCTAAACTTGTCCATATTAAAAG
>NZ_QAIL01000423.1:5367-13879 GCF_003061025.1 Pedobacter sp. HMWF019
ATGAAAAAGGGAATCGAATCCCCGACTTTAGCTATGTAGGCTACCACCACGGAAATGCCGAAATCCCGAATGTCAAGGTAGTCAAATCCATTGCACCCGATGGCACAAATGACCAGCAGATCATACAGCAGGCCATTGATGAAGTATCAAAACTTCAACCAGATAAAAACGGTATCAGAGGAGCCATTCTGTTGAAAAGAGGAGTTTACAAAATTCCCGGAACGCTACAATTGCAGGCTGGCGGTGTTGTTCTCCGGGGAGAAGGAGATCAAAAAGAAGGTACTCGTCTCATTGCAACGGGCAAAGGTCAACGTTCCTTATTGAAAATAAACGGCCAGGGAAAACCAGTTTCTATTGAAAAAACACGCACCAATGTAACCAATAACTATGTGGGCACCGGAAGTTTTTCAATAAACGTGCAGAATGCCAATCAATTACATGCCGGAGAGCCGGTAATCTTGTATTATCCAGGAAGTCAGAACTGGGTCTCCGATCTAAAAATGGATCAGATTGAAGCAAGAAAAGGCACTAAGCAGTGGCAGGCTGAAGAATACAACCTGACTTTTCAGCGCGAGATTATAAAAATTGAAGGGAACACACTTTGGCTGGATAACCCCGTGGTAATGGAGATCAATCCAAAATATACCGCAGCCCAAGTATATGCCTATACCTTCCCCGGCCGGATCGCCGAATCAGGTGTAGAAAACATCTATTTCGAATCCGAATTTCAAGGCGACACCGATGAAGATCATGGCTGGATAGCTGTAGACTTCAACAATATCGAAAACGGATGGGTAAGGAATATTACGGCTGTCCATTTCGGATATGCGGCAGTAAGCCTTGGAAGTCAGGCAAAAAACATCACCGTAAAAGACTCCAAATGTTTAGACCCCAAGTCGATCATTACAGGCAGCCGTAGATATTCATTCAATAACGATGGGCAACTGAACCTGTTTATGAATATGGAAACAACTTTCGGAAGACATGACTACGTAACCGGAGCAAAAACCCTTGGCCCGAATGTCTTTTTCAATGGCAAAACCAGACAGTCGCAAAGCGACATCGGCCCCCATCACCGTTGGGCAGTAGGTACGCTTTACGACAATATCGATACCGATGGGGACATTGACATCCAGGACCGTGGAAACTACGGCAGCGGACATGGCTGGTCTGGAGTAACCCAAATCCTTTGGAACTGCAAAGCAAAAAGAGCTGCAGTACAAAGCCCATGGGTATCCGGTTTAAACTATGCCATTGGTTTACAGGGTCAAAAATACCCAGGCAGATTTAACGACAGACCAGATGGATATTGGGAAGGCCAGAATAAGCCAGACCTGAACCCTTCCTCCCTGTATTTAGCACAACTAGCTGCAAGGAAGAAATAAGGAATTTTGAGACTCACTCCGGTCTGCACCCGTCCCGGTTTGCACCCAGGAAAATATGTTTTCATGATCAAGCCTCAGAACCTGCAAGGTTCAGCGCGATCAGAAAACATATTTTCAATATTATCAGCCATAAATTAAAAAGATCCTTTACATTTGCATAATCAGTTATGTAATTGATTATTCTTATGGATTTATTTAAAAGAACAGGTAAAATGGCTTTAGGAAGCCGCCTAAGACTGATGACTGCAAGAATTACAGACGATGCAGCCAAGGTTTACGAACTCTACAACGTAGCATTCGTACCAAAATGGTTCCCTGTATTTTTCGTTCTTGCAGAAGACGGCGGAAAAACCATTACTGAAATTGCAGGCGAGATTGGCCATTCGCAACCTTCAGTGAGCAAGATTGTCCAGGAATTGATCACGGCAGGATTGGCACAGGAAAATATGGAATCGCCAGATAAACGCAGGAACATCGTTGCGCTGACAGAAAAAGGAGTGGAAATATCAGCACTTATGAAGATTCAATGTGCCGATGTAGATGCCGCTATCGAAAGCATCATTTCAGAAGCCAGACAAAACCTTTGGGAAGCTATTGAAGAATGGGAATTTCTACTGGACCAGAAATCTCTGCTCAGAAGAGTACAGGAACAAAAGAAACTCAGGGAAAGTAAAGCCGTACAAATTGTAACCTACGAAGAAAAATACCAGACAGCCTTCAAAGCACTCAATGAACAATGGATCTCTACCTATTTTAAAATGGAGGAAGCAGATTACAAAGCACTCGACAATCCTCAAACTTATATTCTGGACAAAGGTGGTAAAATATTCGTAGCACTATACGAGAATGAGCCTGTTGGTGTCTGTGCACTTATCAAAATGGATGATCCGGATTATGATTTTGAATTGGCAAAGATGGCCGTATCGCCTAAAATTCAGGGAAAGAATATTGGCTGGTTACTTGGCCAGGCAATCGTACAGGCAGCAAAAGACTTAGGGGCAGCTAAAATATATCTGGAAAGCAATACCATATTAAAGCCAGCAATCAATTTATATCAGAAATTAGGTTTTGTTAAAGTAGTAAGCCGCTCTACCCCCTATGCACGCTGCAATATCCAAATGGAATTAAAACTTAATCACGAACCTTTTTAAACAAAATCATGTCACAACACAAAGAAGTGAAACGGATCACCACAAATACGCTTCAGCAAATGAAAGCGAAAGGTGAAAAAATTGCCATGTTAACCGCCTATGATTATTCCATGGCAACGGTTCTGGACGATGCCGGATTGGATGTGCTACTTGTAGGCGATTCTGCATCCAACGTGATGGCTGGGCATGAAACCACCCTGCCTATTACCCTGGAACAAATGATATACCATGCGCAGAGTGTCGTAAAAGCTGCAAAAAAAGCTTTAGTATTGGTAGATCTACCCTTCGGCAGTTACCAGGGCAATTCCAGAGCAGCTTTAAATTCTGCCATCCGCATGATGAAAGAATCCGGTGCGCACGGCATTAAGCTGGAAGGCGGTATTGAAATTATGGAATCCATTGAGAGAATAATCTCCGCCGGTATCCCGGTGATGGGACATTTAGGCTTAACCCCACAATCCATTAATAAATTTGGCACTTATACCGTCAGAGCTAAAAATGAAGCAGAAGCACAAAGATTAAAACACGATGCTATGGCTCTACAGCAAGTCGGATGCTTTGCCCTTTTACTGGAAAAAATACCGGCAGAGCTGGGCAAAGAAGTTTCGGAAAGCCTCCATATTCCAACCATCGGCATAGGCGCAGGCATGCATTGCGATGGACAAGTGCTTGTTATCAATGACATGATCGGGCTAACCAAAGGATTCCGCCCCCGTTTTCTTCGTCCGTACCTAGATCTGTACAACGGTATATTCAACGCGGCACAACTCTACATCAAAGATGTAAAAACAGGCGACTTTCCTAACGAAAAAGAACAGTATTAAACTGGAAGAAACTTCTTACTATCTCACTCGCCCGGTCTACATGACTCATCCTGCATAAACTTAACACCTGGTATAGACCCGTTTGCTATGGCCTCCGAATTTTTACATAAGCAATTATTTTTCGTTAAGAACCTTTGGATTGCTCATCTAATGCTTATATTCCAGCTTAAAGAAAAAAACCATGATGTCATTGAAGCACTTGAAGACTCTTTTTATAGGTACGGGTCAGATTATGTTACAAGAAAATGCAGCGACGGGCGTATTTTTTCTTGCCGGTATATTTTGTGGTTCAGCTGTAATGGGCTTGGCAGCGTTGTTGTCCGCAACTATTGGAACATATACCGCTAATTTGTTCAAATATGATGAAGAAGAGATCAATAGCGGCTTGTATGGCTTTAGTGCTGTTCTTGTAGGCGTAGCTTTGACTTGTATGTTTCAAGCAGGTATTACGGTATGGCTGGGCGTTCTGATAGGCTCTTTTCTGGCGGCTGTTATTCAGCATTTTTTTATCGTTAAGAAGATTCCGGCCTTTACTTTTCCATTTATCCTGGTAAGCTGGGTTTTGTTGTTTCTCTTTTCTTCTTTTCCTTCACTGGGCGTTCAGGCAGTAGAAGGCGGGGAGCTTACCAATGGGAACGGTTTTACTGCCGTTTTCCTCGGATATGGACAGGTTATTTTTCAGAATACCATCTGGGCTGGTGTCCTGTTCTTTATAGGAGTACTGATTTGTAGCCCGGTTGCTGCCATTTATGGTCTAACAGGTGCAGCTTTAAGTGCGCTCCTTGCCTATGGAATGCATGAACCTGTTGGGGACATCTACTTGGGATTACTGAGCTACAATGCAGTTTTATGTGCGATTACTTTTGCAGGCAGAGCGTTCCAGGATGTTTTGCTGGCATTCTTGTCCATTATACTTTCGGTTATGATTGTTGTGCTGATGAGAAGATTGAACCTGCCGGCATTAACTTTTCCGTTTGTATTGGCTACCTGGATTACATTGATATTGAAGAAGGTAATCTACGGAGAGGGGGCTAATCAATAGCTGCTGCCTACCAGCCTCGGGGAAAGGTCGGTGCAGGTTCGCAAAAGGTACCTGTTTTGCGAACCTGATATGGGCAGCATTCGACCAGACCACATTCTTTTTTTATTCTCCCAGCTAAACCCTAACCAAATTAAAAAACTTAATTAAAGTTTCGCTTTCCTGTTCAGTGCTTCCAGATAATAATAATCTCCATAAGACAAAGGAACATCAACCTCACTGTTAGAAGGTTTAGACCCTGTACTGTGCAGTAAGATAAATCCCTTTGCCGTCCCAACAGGCGCAATATAATCCGTACTTAAACTGTACAAAATCTTATCCGCTTTCTTCAAATAATCAGCTCTATTGGCCTTGCTATAAGCACTAAGCTCGTACAACGCAGACGAAATCACAGCAGCAGCAGAAGCATCCCTGGGCTCATTCGGAATACCAGGTGCATTAAAATCCCAGTACGGAACCAAATCCTTAGGCATATTCGGATGGCTGAAAATATAATGCGCAATATGTTCCGCCTGCTTCAAATAGGCCACATTATGCGTATAGCGGTAACACATCGTATACCCGTATAAACCCCAGGCTTGTCCCCTGGCCCAGGCAGATGCATCACTATATCCCTGATGCGTAGTCCTCTTCAAAACAGCCCCGGTATTTGGATCATAATCCACGACATGATACGAACTATAATCTGCCCGGAAATGATTTTTCATCGTTGTATTCGCATGACTTACCGCAATTTTATAAAAAGAAGAATCTCCGGTTAACCTTGTCGCTTCAAATAATAATTCCAGGTTCAGCATATTGTCAATAATTGTTGGATTAACCCATTTGTCCCGGCTATGATCCCAAGAGCGAATCACCCCGGTTTTAGGATTAAAACGCGTAGACAACGTTTTTGCAGATTCGATCAGCACTTCCTTATAGTGTGCATCCTTAGTCAGCTGATATCCCGTTCCCACACTACAATACACCTTAAAGCCCATATCGTGAGTTGTACCGTTATCCTTTTCCTTTTCAATAGGTACCGTAAACTGCTTCGCCTCTTTCATTCTCTTTGCAGAGTGATCATTCTCATACAAATACCATAGCACCCCAGGAAAGAAACCACTGGTCCAGTCTTTTGAAGCCACCAATTTCAACTCACCCTTTTCCAATGTCCTTGGCGACACCAGATTGGCATTTTTGTTTGCTGTCAGTTCTTTCAGCATCAGGTCCGTTTGCAATTCAGCATGCTGAAAAGCTTTTTTTACATTTACTTTTTGCGCATTTGAGGAATTCACCCCTCCTATAAACAAGCCCGCTGCAAGCGCCGCGATGTGTATATTCTTCATCCTGTTCTTTATTTGGTCTCTATTTGGTCATTTGTCTAAAGGTAACTTTTCCAATGGTATTTGGCATACCTTTTTGCGCAGCAGCAATCTGGCCCTTGATCCTGCCATCCTTTTGCTTCTCTACAAGAATCTCCCGGAAAGAATATTGTCCCTTTTCATAGTTATAACTTTCCCCATCATCATCATATAGCATATAATGACCAGGTTGCTCTCCGTAATACCTGATTTCCAGGTCAGTTTTCTCCTTCGGACCAGGAACATGTAGTCTCGGCTGCATCATAGGAATCACTGCTCCATCCTTCACATATACAGGAATCTTATTTAAGCCCGGCGTTACCGTAATCACCTCACCATTGCCTGCATAGGCCCCAGTAAAAAAGTCATACCATTTTCCTTTAGGAAGAATGACCTGCCTGGTGGTTTGTCCGGTAAATAAAGGTGCCACCAATAAGCTTTCCCCAGCCATATACTGGTCCTTGATTTCCTTACTCACGGCCTCAGCATAAGGGTTTTCTTCCAGATTGGTATTTCCCTTTACTTTAACCACTCCGGTAGAGAAGCCCTCCTCTAAGGACATGCCCCTAAAAGGCGGAATGCCTTCAAAATGATACTTTGCAAACTCCGAATACCAGTAAGGTAACATTTGCATCCGCAACAAGGCCATTTCTTTTACCTGATCAGCCACTTCCGGAAAAGACCAGGGTTTGGTACTGCTGGACCAGGCGTTAATCATCGCCATAGGCGAAAAAACAACGGTCTGCATTCTCCGGAGCCATTCTTCAGGAGTTTTGGAGGCCCTCACTTCCGGCGTCCACAATACCCCAGAGTATCCGCTGTTGATCAGCGCTGTAATGAAATCTTCATGATTATAATAATCATCGTAAATCACATAAGGAAAAGCATTTGCCCCACCATTAGATGCCCTCACCAATCCATAAGTTCTTTTATTGAGCTTTCGGAACATTTCTGTACTATAGCGCTGCATCAGCACACCGTAGGTTTGACGCATTTGCTCAGCACTTGTTCCTGATGGAAAAGTCGCTACATCCGGCCACAGGTAATGGTCATAACCATCCACCTCATCAATCTTATAGCCACTTACCCCCAGGCTAATCTGGTCCTGTTGCATTTGGCCAAATAGAATATCTCTGGCCTGTGGCGTCAACAAATCAGGTACAACCCCATTCCAGACGGTATGAGAACCAGTATAGGGTAGTATATTTTTATAAAAAGGCGCATCTGGCGAAACATAAGGATTGGTCCACAAATTGATCCGCACGCCTTTATCCAGCATGGTTTTCACAAAAGTTTTAGGATCAGGATAACGTCCTTTGTCCCATTCAAAGGTGCAAGGATAAGCTTTACTCTGCCAGCCGGGTTCCAGCCCAACAAAGTCCAGCGGGTAGCCATTCTTTTCAAATTCGCTTACTTCCTTTTCTACATCTGCAGCCGTAGACAGTGTTTTTACACGTTGTGTAAATCCGAGCCCCCATCTTGGTGGCAATGGCCCTCCCCCCATAAAGAGGTTATAACGCTTAATGGCATCTATAGGCTTAGGCCCGGTAAAAACAAAAAATTCCAATCCCTCAGCAGCCACCAGAATTTCTACCGCATCAGAATAAGGCCTGGAAGACCAAGTTTTATCTGTATTCCGGTCTTTCGGTACAGCAGGCGTTTCACTGTCCTTACGCACTGCAGAACCAACATACATATTGATATAACGTGCGGTATTGATGAAAACACCGTAACCCTTAGAAGACACATAAAAAGGTACCGGGGCATGCGTACGCCCATTGTCTTTACCTCCAAAATGGTCTACATGCAATTGCAGAACCTTTCCGCGCTGGTGAATGGTCTGGAAGTTGAGACCCAGGCCATAAATCTGCTCCCCTTTTTCCAGAGGAAAACGCAAATAGGTCTTTCCGTCTATAATTTGAGTGTGGATGGCCTCTTTAGCCATGGGAAAATCTACAGAGGGAAGTTTAGATAGTGCGCTTTCATTAGCCGTTGCTCCAGAGGCTTTGATCAGGTCATAAGCTTCAGGTTTTCCAGCTACCCCCTTCCACACACCAGGTTCCACTTCGTTCCAGTTTAACCTCTGCGCATGAACAGCCACACAAGGGCTGATGCATAAAAAAACAATTAGTAATCTACGGCGAATGCTCCACATGAAAAATACAGTTTAAATCTCAAAGAAAGGACTTCCCTCTTATGATTTTTAAACAATTTACGCCAGTCATTCAATTATATTGGCATTTGGCCGGAAGCTTTTGCTCTTTTTTAGCTGTTGATATAACTTTCCAAAGCGTTGATGGTATGCTTTTGGTCTTCAATAATAAACTTCACCACATCCCCGATAGATACCATACCCGCAATCAGACCCTCGTGCACCACAGGCAAATGCCTGATGTGTCTGTCGGTCATGGTCTGCATGCAGGATTCAATAGAGTCCTGGTATTTTACAGTAACGGGATCAGAGGTCATCACCTCAGAAATCAAAGTATCCTGTGAAGACTTTCCGTGCAGAATGATCTTTCTGGCATAATCGCGTTCGGTAAAAATGCCCTGAAGTTTTTGTCCATCTAAGATCAGTAAGGCACTGATGTTTTTTTCCATCATGACTTTGAGGGCTTCTAATACAGAAATTTCTGCAGGAACTGAATAAACTTCTGCTGATTTGGTACTGAGTAACTGTTGAACGGTCTTCATATGCCTGGAATTTGATATTAAATTTAATAAAAAAATAATTCAATTCAAAATCTCAAACGCATACAAAATAGTGACG
>NZ_QAIL01000045.1 GCF_003061025.1 Pedobacter sp. HMWF019
CAACACTTTAAATAACCCACTCAAAATTCAAGGAGGATAAATAATATCCCTCCTAACTTCTTATATTAGATCATATAACCTGACAATAGCATAAAAAGACAGATATGCTGAAAACCAAAGAACACCCCTTGCTATGAAGTTTGAAGAACTATTGGAGATCACCGGTGCCGTCACCATAAAAGCAGACGAGCCAGCGCTGGCTAAGTACCGCTTGCCCGGCGGCCTGTCTTTTCCGCCCTCTTACCGGCAGTTCTGCCAGGAGTTGGGTCACGGGCTGCTTTGCGGCCTGTTCATGATCTATATGCCAATGGCGGATGAACAACACCCGGACGCTTTCCAGCGGCAGTACCCGGCGATGCGATCCCTGTTTGATTCCTATCTTGATCCACCCTTGCTGGCGATTAGCGATACGCCTGGCGGCATCGCGCTTATTCAAAATGCAGTGCCTTTCGCGGCCAGCGAGAACGGGGAATTCCTGTTTTGGGATATATTCGAGCGACTGCCTGACGGGGAGTTCCCCATTTATTTTACGAGCTTTGATCTTGGCATCGTCCGTGCCGGAAACTCCCTGTTTGAATTTTTAGCTTTGGTGACCGGAGCGGAAACCTTTAAGTCCGTGCTGCCTTTTTATATCAGGCCTCTAGCGGCGGTTTTCCGGGTAAGGGAAATTGGCTGACTTACCTGATGAACTCAGCAGCGTCAAATTGTTTCTTAAAATAGATTATTTCGCATTTATTAGCGATCGCATAAATATATGACGGTTACCCGTCATTGACCATTATTTCCGGTCCTCAAGACTCTTTATTTTTTCACTCGCACCCACGTTAGAGGGATCTAATTCCAGCGCACGTTTATAATTGATCAGCGATTTGGCTTTATCACCCTGGTTCAAGTAGGCCTCTGCTAAACTGTCGAACACATTTCCCGATCTCGGGAACAGAACCGTATTGTATTCAAAAACAGCAACAGCACTATCAAAGCGCTTCTTACCCAATAAAGTATAACCAACTGTATTCAATGCAGACTCATCACTAAAGTTATAATCATCAGGATATTTTGATTTCAGCTCCTGGTAGACCCCAATCAGATCAGGGCCACTTGCTTTGTCCAGTCTATCCTGTAAAGCAGCAACGAGCTGTTTTTTGGGTTGAAGATATGGTTTCCCGTCCAGTATATTTTGTATGGCTGAATTGATATCGTACAGGCTACCCTGCCTGTTATTGGTCAGCAAAATCACCGTACGGCCCCGCTTCACATCAGCAATGAGCAAAGCCTGATACTGCATGGCCGTACCATCATGTTTATGCGCCAGAAGCTTAAGGTCCTCCATCTTACCACCGCCTAAACCACATTGTTTGTTCGGGGCAAATGGAGTGAGCAACTCTTTTGTAGATGCCGGACTGATGAGCATAAAATGTTCCAGGCTTTGTTCCCATTTATAAAAATCATCAAGAGTCACCGCCGTCCAGCCAGAAATAGAAGATACCAGCGGAGACTGAACCAGTGCATCAGTATAGGATTTAGCCATCAGTGGTACATCATCGTCAGGGTCAACCAACGAAGCATTCATTTCCAACGGTCGAAGCATATTTTTTCTAACAAAGTCGGCGAAACTCATACCACTAATCCTAGCCACAATCTGCCGCTGTAAAAAGGTATTACTGTTATTATAAGCATACTGGGTACCCGGCTCGAAATCCAATTTACCTGTATCTTTTAAAGCAGACATAGCCCCTCCATCATCAGAGATCATTTTCCATTTGAGGTCTGGCAAACCACTACTGTATTGCAAAAGGTTTCTGATCGTGATCCCACCAGCCCATTCCGGCAAGTCATCCAGGTACTTGTTTACCTTGTCATCTATAGACAACTCCCCTTTTTCCTTTAACATCATAATCGCTACTGCATTAAACTCCTTAGCAATAGAGCCAATATGGAAGCGGTATTGGTCTGTTAAAGACGTTTTACCCGAAGCATCAACATATCCAATCGCTTTGCGGTAAATCTCTTTACCCTGATCCATGACCAGCAAATTCCCATTGAATAAACCCAGCTTGTGCGAACGTTCGATGAGTGTGTCTATAGCCCCATGCCTGCTTTGAGCCTCACAGAGACTAGTAATACAAAGAAAAAAAAGAAGAATTGCCTTTTTGAAGTCCATAGCACTCTATTTTAAGAACAGACATTTTTTATAGCAAAACGTTGCATGGTTTTAACAACTACAACCCTTTCCCTTTTTTTCTCTTTAAAAGTCTACTTGCCACATTTTCGGCTTTTGAAGAAAGCCTTGACGACTGGTGTATTTTCAATTTAGGCATTTCAAGCTGATACCCATCCAAAATCCGGTTTGCAATCTCTTTATAAAGATTTTTCTTCTCAGGATCTAGCTCAGGCTCAACATTATTTTTCATAAACTGTTTCACGATTTTTAGGATTTTGGAATCCTCTTCTACCCTTAAAGTCTGCCCCTTGTTACCATAGCTAAAAAATGCAGCTAAACATTTTCTATTATCGCTCTCTCTTAATATGCCCAATTGCGACTCCAGTTTGATCACCTTTTCATAAGGTCGGCTTTTATCGTAATAATCGTTCAATATTGAGGGATCCCTAATTAAAATGGGAATGCTGCGGTGATAGTCATCAACATCCCCAAACTTACGATGATCCTCGTCAGGAAATGGAAAACGAAAATAAAAATCACGCTCCATTTTAGTGAAATCTGAGATAGGATAACTTTTGCCAATATCCTGTAAGTGACCTTCGTTCAATGCAGTGGTAAACTTTTGATAGCTTACACAAAAATAGCTATTCAAAACACCAATTTTTGTTTCAACCCCTTTGTAATTCACTCTTGCCATATCACTTTTCGATTGAAGGTTTGTACATACGAATTTAGACATCAACACTTTAACCAACCTACTCAAAATTCAAGGAGCATAGGCTATATTCTTCACAACTCCCTAATTTAGAGTCTAAAATCAGGCACCAGCCATAAAATGACAGATATGATGAAGACGGATAAAAGTGAAGAACGATTAAAAGCTGCATTTTACAAACTGCGAGAAAACAAGTTTAAAGCCAACTTACCTTTTCTGATTTTATCGGAAGAGCTTCCTGATGGTCAAGCATATTACGAGTACGGTGATGGACGAATAGAAATTCGGCTTACAAAAACAGACAATAATGTCTACAACGATATACTTGTAAGAGAATTAAACACAGTCGAAGCTTATAAGGTAAGGAGGGAAAATGGATTACTCTAAGCCAACCTTATTTGTAATCTCTGGTCCTCCAGGGGCAGGGAAATCAACTTTTGGAAAAGAACTATTACCCGATGAATTAAAAGCTGTATCCCCTTACAATAAGGATACCCTATTAATTAAAATTCTGAGTCAATTGGTCAAAACGAACGAAAAATCGCCTGAAACTCTCATGGCTGGTATAACAGCCATGGAAACTCAATTAGCTTCAGACATGAAAGATGCTATTAAAAAAAAAGAACATTTCGTGCTAGAAACAATTCTAAGCCATCCCAAGCATATCGATCAATTAAACACCTTTGCAAGCCAAAAATATCAAATACACCTTGCATACATGTGTTTAGATAATGTTAAAGCATGTGACATTAGAGTACAAGATCGAGTGAAATCTGGCGGACACTATGTAAGTCCCAGAACTGTACATAAGATATATGATGACAACCTTAAATTCGTCAATATTTTAGCCACAAAAATTGATCGATTAGACCTCTATGATAACACCAAAATGCCCAAACTCCTGGCTAGTTTTGAAAAGGGCATTGTTTTAAATGCGACGCCCGAGGCATTGAACAAAACATGGATAAAAAAAGGCTTACCACAATTATCAGAAAAACTAAAGCCCTATCTCAAAGAAAACCATAAAACAAGACTCCGTCAAAAATTATAACCACCCCTTTCGTTTTACATTACAAAACAAAAAGGCTGCCCAGATTTCTCCAAGCAGCCTTATAAAAAACTTAACCTTTCATTACCTTGACAACCTCCCTCCCAACCGCTTCAATCAGCGTTGTCACAACAGAATTTCCGAACTGCTTGTAAGCCTGATGATCTGAAACAGGAATCACAAAACTTCTTTCTCCATGTCCCGTATTAATAGGAAATATAGGAAAGCCCTGTAAAGCCGCACACTCTGAAGGAGTCAATCTTCTCGGATTCTTTCCCTCTTGTGGAATCAAAATTTCCGAGCCATCCTTATAATAACGAGCACTAATGGTCCTAGTAACCCCATTTAAATCCACCAATCCAAATCCAAAACCGTTACCTTTTGCTTTATGCTTACTCGCATGCTGCTGCAAAAAAGCCCAGAGCTGGTCACTGAGCGTATATTTCCTATCAACATCAGGCATCAAAATTGAAGATATCTGGTGCTGTACACAAGGAATATCAACCTGATTAAAATCAAAGCTAATATCCTTTCCAAAAATCCCCTTATTAAAACCAACCATTAAAGTTCGTTCACGATTCTGGGGCACAAAATGTTTCCCATTAAGTATCCTAAAGTCAAAGGAGTACCCAAGATCCAATAAAGTATTCCTAATTACCCTAAAAGTATTTCCCTTGTCATGCGAAACAAGATTTTTAACATTTTCAAGATAAAAAGCCTTAGGTTTATGCCTATTGATAATTTCGGCAACATGAAAAAACAAATTTCCCTGCTTCTCATCGGCAAAACCATGCTTTCGACCTAAGCTATTCTTCTTGGAGACACCAGCAATAGAGAACGGCTGGCATGGAAATCCACCACACAATAAATCAAATTTAGGCGGAATGAATGCTTTAGTTTCTTCCCTGGTAATATCGCCAAAAGGCACCTCACCATAATTAGCAAAATAAGTCTGTTGTGCGTATTTATCATATTCTGAGCTAAATAAACATTGACCCCCTAAATTCTGCAAAGCCATCCTGAATCCTCCTATACCGGCAAAAAGATCGATAAAAGTAAAATTGCACCTTATGCCATCTAAACCTGCAAATTTCGGGGTGTGCCCTTCAAACAATTCCTTTGCAATGGAATCACATAAACCACCTCCAATCTTCAACCTCAATTTTTCTACCGCCTCTTCATAAATCGGATGCTTACTTGCCTCATAATGTGTTAACATTGCTTTTTCCAATTGGCTTAAATTAAACTGTTCGCTCTTTCCCAGTTCACGTTTTCTCTTAACTTGTTTAATCATTTTAACTGTTTTTAATTGTTTTATACTTGTAATTTTGAATGAATTCTTCCCAATTGATTGCGTAGAATGCAACCAAGCATTGCCCTAGTGAGGAGAACTAAAGGAACTGTTTTAGAAGACCGTACTTGCTAGACAGGAGTCGAACAGCAGATAACCGTCAGATACGGTTACTTCACTGGAAATGAACTAATATTGTAAGCTTTTTAATCACTAAATCCATGTCCACATTTTCTCTCTCACTTAGCTTTACAAAGCTATCTTTGAAGTATGTTTTGATCGATGGTCCCGGTTTTTCTATAGGGATGCCAATCTGGGACACTCAAAATATGCTTCCATAAACACCCAACTCAAATTCAAGGAGGATAAATAATATCCCTCTCAACCTCCTATATTAGATCATATAATTTGACAATAGCCATAAAAAGACAGATATGAAGAAGATGGATGAACGTGAAGAGCGGCTAAAAGCTGTATTTTACAAACTACGAGAAGACAAGTTTTAAGCCAACCTGCCTTTTCTCTCGCCTTGCCAGCCCTTCCATTTCAAATGAATTATGTAGGTTTACAAATCACTCAACGCTAATTCATTAATATGTCTATTTTATTACATACAAACTCCAAAGACGGATTATCAACCTATCGAAAGAATCATTTATATTCTATAATACTTGAAGCATTAGTTGACGGACAATACTACCTACCGCAAGACCTCTTTTATACGTTAACCACTTACATAAATGAAGAGATAAAATGGAATGCAACAATAGCAGACATTAACGCCGCCGTTACCTACTTGGTCTATATAGGAATGGTTGAAGTAAAAGAAGATACTTCCATACGAATTACAAAAATAGGGCTGGAAGCTTTAGCAGATTGCCGATTTCAACAACTCGCTTCCAATACCTTCTTTAATTATAGGAGTATGAAAAATAACGAAATAGCAATCATCTTCGCTTTATTTTCACTGGTTGTATCTCTTGCGGCACTTGTAATTCCCACGTTCAAATAATATAAGTTTTTCACCACGGTTTCGTATAAAACGAAATCATCCTATTTAAAAGGCCCAGTCAATAACTCGCACCCTCCCTACGGGAAACCGTAATTTTCATCAATCAGGTCTAACTATTTTAGCTTCATGAAAAGAAAAACTTCACTATTCCTATTTACCACAATCTCTATATCTTAACTCTTGTTAGTATTTTTACTATATTAGTTCTAATAAAAAAGTAAATGATTGGCGCACTCTTAATGCTGTTCTGTTTGGCAATTGTATTTTTAACAAGGCCTAATCAGCAGCAAAACAATTCTATTAAAAAATTTACTTCGAATGTGAGGAGGTATTTCAACATGCATTGGAGTCCAATTAGCGAGCAAATTGATACAACCCCTGCCTTGCGCAACCGATCAGAAGATCAAATTATGCCGCCTCTTCAATTCACAACTAATTCCGTTCCCAAGAGTTCATCATCAATAACCGAAGCCCAAATTACTGACCAGCCAAAAAAAACAGGAACAAACAATTTAGATGACCTCAATCAAAAAAAAGTAGAAATCCTTCAAAGCTTAAAGGAATCGTTATTGAGAACCACTTTCAAAACAGAAGATAACAAGATGGATAATTCAATCATTGACATCGACGCGCAGCCCGAGCCGATCAACTACTCAGACACCCAACAAACAGAGAGCCTGAAAGCCCCTAATTGGCCGCACATGTACGTCTATGGATATTCAGATCTAGAAGGAGCATCCGAAGAACAGAGGGCTTTTTATGATAAATTCAAAGTTAAATTTCTGACTAATAAATGGGTTGATCTCTCGGGGAATTCCAATTACGTCTTTATACTCCTTTTTGACCTCCTCAAGCAATTTAATGTTCATAAAAACATTACACTGCTTGAAGAGCAAATGAATCAAATCTCTACTTATTACCCAAAGACAAGGCCTTACGCTAAAAAGTTCCTGATACAAAAAATGCGTGAGGTCGATTACCAAGAAGGATTAGATAGACTGGAATGGACTACAGCAAACAATGTAGTTCCAGACTACCAAACCTGGGATTGGAAAAGTCGTAGTATAAAGAAGCTCAACCTAAGCAACGAAGATGGAAAGCTGCTGGATGATATGTACTTCAATCAAAATAACTTCATAGCAATCGAATTTTGCTCACTTGAGGTGCTGAAATTATATATTACCGCCAGAAAGGCATTGAAAACTGCATACGCTGCCCACAACATAAAACAAGAAGACCAATTTGCCATTATTTTAGATTTGATAGCGAGAAAACAATACAATTACCGACTGAATAGCCAGAATTATAGATATGTACTTAATCATTCTAGTCAAGTCATCACTGGATACATATTCAAATATTGCGAGAACAAGATCCGTGGGCTATATGACTACAAAAAATTAAACCTGCTTCAAAGCTATCATGAAGAAGTACTTCTTTCATTAACCACCAATGTCGCATCCTTTATAGAGAAAGACATTAACGAGCATTTAAATAAGGTAAACAAGCCAGATCAAGAGACCGAACGATACTTAAACGCACAAGTTACAACGCGCTGGAAAACCAAACTGAATCTCACTACGGAATATTATAAGCAACTCGGGAAACACCCTTTTCTGGCAGAAGTGAACAAAATATTGGATCAAAATTCCAAAAACCCATCCTTGGAAATAATCTATTATGAGGTTTTCAAATTTCTAGCACCTTTGGATAAACAGTTGTCATTTGAATACTATCTACGCTATATCAATCAACATTTAACTGGCAGTACACTTGTCTTAAAGTTAATGCCTCAAAACATAGTAAAAAAACTCTTTACAACACCTGAACTCCATACCCGGTATACTAAAATCAGCATCGCGCTGATGAAAAAAGAAATCAACATCGATACAGCCCTTGAAGAAGTGAAAGACTTTTTCCTTCCCCAAAGAAAGAAGATTTTATTAGATACAGCAGCAATAAAGCAGGTGGAGCAGCAACATTCTGGAACTGTCGAAGTACTTAATGAATACCTAAAAGATCAAGAAGAGCCTAAAGTACCAAATAGCCCTCCACCCGCCATAGAAAACAATAGCGAATCACAACCTTTTAATTTCACTGCAAGCCCGAATGAACAAGCTCTACTCCACTTATTTAAACAAAACAACTTTACTTTATCCAACAATGAAGTAGATCTCTTTTGCAAAAATACGGGTGCCCATAAAGGCACATTAATCAATAATCTAAATGAAAGTTGCTATGATATAATTGACGATTTACTTATCGAAAACGATGACAGCAATTATACCATAAACCACACTTATTACCAACAAATCTTAAAAGCATGATAACAGGTCTAAAACCAAAAGAAGCCACTGCAATCATAAACTCATTAACCGGCGGCGTTGTTCCCAAAATTGGAGTACAACATATTACTGTTGGAAGGTCTGCTGAAGTGGAAGCATTTTTACAAGCATTAAACGATGTAAAAAATGGGCACAGTATGTTCAAGCTTTGGATAGGAGACTTTGGTTCAGGAAAGTCCTTTATGCTTCATTTATTAAATACGGTTGCACTTAAGCAAAAATTTGTTGTCGCAAATGCAGATTTCACACCAGACAATAGGTTATATTCTAATGATGGTAAGGCGGTTGCATTATATTCTGCTATTATGGATAACGTGGCGATTCAGACCATGCCCGAAGGTGGTGCTTTGCCTACCCTATTAGAAAAATGGATAGAGCAAATCCTTATAAAGACAGCAGAAGAGCATCAAATTAACATTACTGAGATTCGTCATGAAGCCAACCTCCCTGTTATTCAAAATAACATCATGAAAACAGTCAATACCATTACAGAAGTCGGCGGATTTGATTTCGGTATGGTGATTATGAAATACTATGAGGGATATATTAAAGATGATGAAAATTTAAAAAGAAACGCACTGAAATGGCTGAAAGGGGAATACAGAACCAAAACAGAAGCCAGGCAGGATCTGGGAGTAAGAGATATTATCCATGATCTGAACTATTATGACATGCTCAAAAACTTCTGCAAACTATTTGTAAGCATGGGTTACAGCGGGTTTATGATCAATCTGGACGAAGCGATAAACCTTTACAAAATATCTACTTCTACAGTACGTGATAAAAACTACGAAAAGATCCTCACCATCTACAATGACTGTTTTCAAGGTAAAATTAACAACTTGTTTATCAACCTGGCAGGAACCAAAGAAGTACTTGAAAACGAACGCCGCGGCCTCTATAGCTACCAGGCGTTAAAGTCTCGCTTGGAAACAAATAAATTTGAGACAAGTGAGATCAGGGATTTTGCTCAGCCCGTTATGCGGATCATGCCTTTAGATCATAATGAGATCTTTGTGCTACTGAAAAAATTAAAAGAGATTTTCGATTTCAACTTTAGCGTAGAAATTGACATATCCGAAGCTGAAATTCTCCAATTTATGGAAGAACTTTTCAACAAACCTGGTGCCGACGAATTCCTTACACCCAGAGAAGTCATTAGAGACTTTCTAAGTATTCTCAGCATCATCAGACAGAATCCAGGAATTGATAAACAAAGATTATTTGGTGAGCTAACGGTTAATGATGAAAGGCCGAATGAACTCTTTTTAGAAGATATTGAGGAGCTCTAACCGTGTTTGATCTTTTAGCTGAACCCATACGCAAATACGTCCGAGACAAACGATGGGAGGCACTCCGCCCCATCCAAATTGCTGCGATACAACATATCCTTACCACAGACAAGAATATAATTCTAGCGTCTAAAACGGCTTCCGGAAAAACCGAAGCCGCCTTTCTACCCATCTTATCCAAGGTATTCAAAAATCCCGGATTAAGAATATTATATATTTCTCCACTGATAGCACTCATTAACGACCAGTTTAATCGTGTGGAGGAATTGTGTGATTACCTAGAAATGCCGGTCACCAAGTGGCATGGAGAAGCAAAAAGATCACTCAAAGAAAAACTATTGCGGAACCCCGAAGGAGTGGTATTGATTACACCAGAATCGATTGAGGCCATGTTTGTAAACAGTCCGCAAAACGTTAAAACCTTATTTTCCAATCTAGACTTCCTAGTTATTGATGAAATTCATTCTTTTATTGGCACAGACCGAGGCACACAACTCAACTCTCTACTTTCCAGACTAAATGACATCAATAACAATCCCGCCGGCTTTCGCGTAATTGGTCTTTCAGCAACTATTGGCGCCTTTGAAGAAGCCAAAAAAATGACTGGTAAACCCGATCAAACTATAGTATTAAGGGATAAGTCCACTAAAGAAATGAAAGCAGAATTTAAATTCTTCAAAATGGATGGTGCTGATCTTCCAATTGATTTACTCAAAGATCTCTACTTAAAAACAAAAGACCATAAAGTTTTGATTTTCCCCAACAGCAGAGGAAAAGCAGAAGAAGTAGCCGTAAAGCTCAAAAAGATTTCCGACCGAAAACAAGGGCACCCTTATTACTTTTCCCACCATTCTTCCATTGACAAGGAACTAAGGGAATATATAGAACATTTTGCCAAAAATAATAAGCGTTTTCCTTTTGCTATATGCTGTACCTCAACACTGGAACTGGGTATCGATATAGGATCTGTAGAAAAAGTAGTACAGATTGATGCGGCCAGCTCCATTGCCTCACTAATTCAAAGAGTAGGAAGAAGCGGCCGTAAAGACGGAGAAAGCAGCAGTTTGCTTTTTTATGCTACAGATCCCTGGAACCTGTTACAGTCAATTGCCTGCATGGAATTATTCCGGGAAGGATTTATTGAACCGGTGCATGCAGCTGAGCATCCATACGATATATTAAGCCACCAAATTCTTTCCATTATAAAAGAGAGTTCAGGCTGCAGTTACGAAGCCTTGAAAGATCGACTAAAAGGAAACTATGCATTTCTAAACATCACTCCTGCTGAGCTTAACGAAATTACGAAGGAACTGATAAAAAAGGAGCAGATAGAATTAATCGGTACGGAACTGATTATAGGAATCGAAGGAGAACGTACGGTGAATAGCAGGGACTTTTACAGCGTATTTAAAACCGACCCAAGCTTTAAAGTCATACATCAGGACAAAACTATCGGAGAACTTCCACTGGCTGCTACCATACAAGTAGATGAGAATATACTTCTCGCCGCCAGAATCTGGAAAATCATGGAAGTTGACCTAAAATCTAAAAAGATCTTCGTGATGCCCGCAAAAGATGGTAAACGGCCAACTTATTTCGGTAGTGGTGGTGAGGTTCATACCACGGTTCGGGAGAAAATGCTTCAAATATTGAAAGAAAATAAGCCCTACGCCGAACTCGATGAGGCAGCTAACGAAGTTCTTCGGGAGCTGAGACTTGAATTTGCAAATTATGAAATAAGAGGTTACGAAAAAGACCGTCCTATGATCATGAAACATTCTAATTGCACACTATACACCTTTCAGGGCACTAAAATTAATAGAAGTATTGATTTTCTTTTCAAACTGCTAGGCATCGAATCTGAATACGACGAACATGAAAGCAGCTTTACACTTAAGGTAGCAGAAACCGATATTAGACTAGTACTTAACCTTGCTTTTGAGAAAATAAAAACAATAAACCAATCTCTAGAAGATTCCCTGAGGGAAAATCCTGCACTGATTGAATTCTCCAAATGGGGGCACCTCTTACCTATACAATATCAATGCTCTCTTATAAAAGCGAAACATTTTGATTTTGACGGCACAAAACAATTCTTAGAGCATATTCAACTGATCAGTTACAAAAAAGCCTAACCTAATCCCTACACCTCTAATTAACAATCTTGCTTTACAGCTTGTAAAGCAAGATTGTTCTCAAAAACTCTAATTAAACTCTAATAATAAGAAGCTAAAACAATTCTGAGCTGTACTAGATATTGTTCTATGGTCTATCAAAGCCTTTCACATTTCTAAAACCCATAACCTTTAGCCACCAAGGGTATTCTTTAAGCTAGACTTTTGCTATGCAGCGATTACCCAGGGTGTTCTCCTCCGCCAAGCCATTCACCAGTATTATGCCATGACTCATAGTGATATAACCACAAGGCTGTCCAAGGTATAATGGTCTCACTTAGCAATTCGCTAAATTTAAACTCTCCATAAATTGGACGATAAAGACATAAGATCTCGCCTGGATAAAGGTGTTCCGGCATTTCATTATTGAAATTGGGCACTAACTTAGGATTAATCAAAACTACCTTAGGAGGTTTGCAGTATTGATAGTTGATCTCTACATTGTACTTACTACTCCTTGCAGTTGGACGCAAGTCGCCTATTGCTACTAAACCTTCCTTGTATAACCTAACCTGAAATCCAGGCCATCGAGAATGGATAGCCTGGATTTGCTCCCAAATAGATTTGGGATTTAATAAACTATTTCGGAAATACATTTTTTTTGCCTCCAAAAAAAGTATTATTCTTAACTATGGCAATCCCCGCCGCCGCCGCACTTGTTACACCACCAGTCTCCCTATTAATTCCCAAATTACTATTGCTACGGTAGCTTTCCAATAAGTCAGTCTGGCTTCGCTGAGCCTTAGTAAACGGTTCATCTCCAAAGAGTCCCTTTAAAATGCTACCTTCGGTAATTACCCCATGCTCCTTTTTCAACTCCTCCCATTGCAGGTATAAATGTTTAGCAAAGGCTTTAAAGGCTTCATAATATTTCGGATCAGAATCCCATTTATCTGTAAAATCCTCCTGAGCATTAACCGGGTTGAATATTTTAAGTCTTTGGGGAACATAATTCACATGAGTAAGAATCTGATTAACGATTCCTTCAACCGTATCAAAGATGCTTTCCTGCCCATTGTAGTACAAACCAGCAATGGTAGTTAAAATAATACTTGATGTCTTGTAAGTATCATCCTTTTGAAAATAAACATCTCTATAACGCTTAATAAGCTGTACTGCCCTTTGTAAAGGTTTTTTATACTTAAAATTATCGGCAGGTAGATTTTCAGCACGAACAGCTTTTTCTAACAAACTAACCTTTACCGAATTGGCTCTGTTTATAAACCATTTTGCATAGCCCCTTGGATTACTGCTCACCCAGGTACCAAGAGTTCTGTCAGGAACACATAAACGATCCTGGTCCCATAAGTACTCCTGAATACCCGGTAAAATGTCCATATGGAAGTCGCCTGCGTAATTCAATCTAATACAACGTTTCTTAGGCTCTAACATGTTTTTGTAGTTTTCATGTTCTTCCAATCTTCTTTTCAATTCCCAATAAATCTTCTGCGGCGTGTGTGCTGCATGATTTGTCTTCAGATGTAAGGCAATGTCAAGATCAAATTCATCTTTTCCAATTGGCTTAACTGTAGTTAAAATTTTAACAGATCCATGTGGATACACTTCATAGGCAAAAGGCTTGAAAAATTTCTCATCCTTTTCAATCCAATCCTTAACAGCCCTATAGTGACCTTTCATTCGGTCATACCTGGAGTCTCCCAACTGGAGGCTCTCCGCCATCCTATCCAGAATGTCGTCTAATTGTATTTTTTTATTATCGAAAATCATTTTGGTAAGATTTTAAATGTGTGTGGTAAAATAATTTGTCCAGAATTAGTTGATCCCTTTCTGATCTCATCAGGGCTGACAAAGACAATATCTTCACAATTAATAAGATTTGCGATCGCCCGACGCTGCCCATCAGTTTCTAGACGCAGTTCATATATCTCTGCGTACCGAAACTCATCCATCGGAAAAGCAGGCGAAGGTAGTATACCCTCGGTATGCTTTCCAATGTACACATATTTGATATGTGTGAACTCATTTGCAGGCAACAAACCTGGTTTGATGAGTTCTTCATAAAATTCACGCCAGGGATCAATTTCTCGATTCTTACGACTTTCGAACCACTTGATAAAATCAGGTAGATTTTTGCGTTTCTTAATTCGAATTCTCAAATCCTGATCGGTATCTTGATCGCGGGGAACATAATCACAAGGTTCCACACCTAGCTTATCAAAAATCTCTCGATTTTCTTCTTTGAAATATTTGATAGCACCACCTACAGGCTGATAACCAATTCTATCTTTCTTGTGGCGCTTAATAAGCACATACTTACCATTTAATTCAATCCTAAATAAATATGCTACAGTAACCCTAACAGGCTTTCCAGCTTTTAAAATTTTGGCTTTGATGAGATTCCATCGCCTCCTGTTCTCCCATAGATATACAATAAAATCGATTAGTCCACCCAGAAGAAGACCAATTGCAATTTTAAATATAGTCGACCTTAGATCTCCAGGACCCAAAAATATACAGACTACTATTGCAACCAGTCCAATAATAGAGCTTATAGTTCCTTTAATACTCATATCTTAACCCTCTCTTGTCCATTTCAATCACGCCGTATATATTACTCACTACTGAGCCATATAACATTGGTTTGAGCTTCGACATAAGGAATCTGATATGAAATTTGTAAAGTGTTTTCATACTTTCCTTGTTTTATGTTTAAAAAATAACTTTTATGGATTTACGGCCTTAGGTAACATCCTTATGTATTTTGCACTAAACGGTAAGAAAAAATTAGGAAAGCTTAATAGATAACTATAGTTTTGTTTTGCGAACAACTTTCCAAGCTCTAACGATCTTAACGGTTAGCGGTTACAGCTGAGATACTTTATTTCAGCTGTAACATTGGATTTTCATTATACTATCATAGACCTCACTTCCTCAATTTCTGTTAAAATTTCTTCTATGGTCTCATTCATCTCTGCTCCTGCCTTTAAGTATTCATTAGGATACTCATCCTTCAAGCTTCTCATTACTGCATAATATACTGGCTTTAAGATCTGTTTATAGTCGACAGACTCCGACATAAACAACCGGTTAACTAAATTATATTGTTTATAAGCGGTCAACCTAATAAAATATGAAGTCAACCTACTTATTAGACTTTCTTTGTAATCCTCACTGTCTCCTTTAAAAACTTGTTGAAACTTTGGCCCAGCATCAAGTAAATAGTTAAAAGAATCCTCAAAGCGTTCATTCCAAACCAAAACTTTACAGTATTCAATCAATGTAATTGGCTCATTATACGGAGCCATCTTTGATTCAAAAAGCTCAAGTATAAATGCTCTTCTATTTGTTAAACCTTTCCGAAAGGCACCATTAGCTAAACATAACAATGATGAAACATGTCCCATGTCGAATGACTTAACAAACATTTCTTCTGCTTGACTATAATCACCCAATCTCATAAAATGATGACCTAATAGGTGAGCAGCATCTTCATCACCTGCTCTAATTCCCTTCTTTAAAATTTTGACAGCTTCAATTACATTTTTCTCTTTATAGAGTAGATATCTACCTAAAGCATAATGAGCATCAGGAACCTCTTTATCAACAGCTTCCTGATAGAGCCTTTTAGCTTTGAGCTGGAATGGTTTAGTCATATCCAAATACAAATCTCCCAAACTGAGCAAGGCAAAATCCTCTCCGGCCTGAATTGCCTTCTCCAATACTTCAATTGCTTCACTATTTTTCCCCTCTTGTTGATACAGCACCGATAAATTAATATATGCCTTTGTATCTCCATTCTCAATAGCCATGAGACATAGGCGCTTAGCTTCTGAATAATTGCCTATGGTAAAATTTAGCGTTGCAAGAGCCATAATGGCTTCATGAACACCATGTTTTATCGCTAATTTATAATATTCAATTGCTTTTAATTTGTCTCCTATTACAAACTGATATATTTGACCTAAACTATAAGCCGCTTTGTAACGCTTCCCATCTAGAGCAATATCATAATAATAAATGGCCTTATCATAGGTTTTTAAGCGAGTTTCATATAACTCAGCAAGTGTATGTGCCGTTAATGAGTCCTGTTTATAATCAAATACAGACGCAAGATATTCAGCAGCTTTAACATACTCTTCCTTATTAATGTATATCCAATAGCCAATAGTATCAGACAACACCCCTTTATCCCCCATCTCATGTAACGCATCAATAGCTTGTTCGTATTTTTTTGCTCGTACAAGTCCTTTAATGGTTTCAAACCAGTCGTTTTCCGAAAGGGCCTTAATAAGATCCTTAGGTAGAGTAGATTGAGAAGTTTTAAACAATCTATATTTCACTAAAGGGGATACATTTTTACAGGAAAGAAATGTATTGACCATATCAACAGCCGCCATATTATCATATTCCCCACCTAAAAGATTGTTAATATAATGCATCACTCTTTCAGAAAGTTCAGTCTTATCACACCAAGCATCATAGAACCGAACGAGCCAAAGTATATTTTCTTGGTCTCTTTTCTTTCCAAATCGCATCAAATACCATATATTAAGAAAACGATCTTTCAACCGATAAAGGTTATTCTTTGTTTTTGTGCTTATTCGTTCAATGACTTGGTTCTTCTCCAACATATTCAACACAGAAGAAATATGCTTACTTTCCATTCTGGTATCTACAGCAATTTCTTTAACAGAAATTGCATCCCAGTTTCTTGCGATAATATCAACAATTTTCTGTTGTTGAGTTGACAACTGGTCCAGTTCAGATTTATATAAAAATGTAAGATCATCCAGGAGCTTATAAAGGTCCTTAATTGCCTTGCCATTGGCATTATCCAAAAAAATCTGATACAGATAGGCCATCATTCTTGGATTTCCTCCCGTAAGTCTTCGCAAAGCTTCTACCCTAGTTTTACTTCGCCTAAGCAGAAATTGCACTTTATCGACTTCGTTAGTTTGATCAGCTATCTTTAACAGCAGTTTATAAGTCTCCTGCTTACTCAACCCATTTAACTGGATAATCTTGAAAAAATCATAAAAAGGATCAGTATAATTTATAATACCGTCAAAGTAAGTTGTTGAGGAACCAATGATACGTACGTATGTCGAGGTACTAAGCACCTCTCTCAACCGCTGTTGTCCATCTTTGCCGAACTTTCTAAGTAAAACATCCAGATTCTCGATAAAAAGAATCACTTTTTTATCGCTAGCTTTCAATTGCAATTCTAAAAGGTCATATGTCCTCTCTTCATCATATCTGCTACCAGTTACCTGTTCAGATATCATATCTGCAATTCCACTAAAACCATCAATTTCATCAAGATACTCCGCAACAGTTTCCCAAAGATTAATCAATTCAGTGAGATGATACTGTTCCTCATTGAAGATGATCGGTATTATCCTTTCTTTTAATTCGGCGTCATCTTCAATTGCATATTTTAACCTATGTAATAATGTCGTCTTTCCAGCACCCCGCTGTCCAATTATCAAATAATTTTGCTCGGGCTTATTACTTTTAGATAATTTAAGTTCATTAAGAAAGTTATTTAAAACCTTCAACCGGACAACAAATCCATTAATCAACGTTTGCTTATCTTGGTTACCTGTGTTATTTTTAAGTAATATATCCATGGCTTAACATTCATGATTTTTCCACCAATTCTTTAGGATTGGAGAGTTAAACTTATAAACAGCATTTGTTAGGTTAATAATATATCCATCATATTTCAACGCTTCAAGTAATCTTCTTGTCTGATCTTCAGGTAAAATATCTGTCGCAAGATTTAATACCTCATTCCTATCCATCTCATCTCTTCCTGCCAATGCACAAAGAAAAATTTTTATGAATTGCTGCTCACTTTCTGTAAAAACACGTTTAAGTCGCTTTACATAATGTTCAAAATGATGGTCATTTCGCTGCTCTAATGACGCCTCAAATGCTCGATCGACAACCGCCTTACTGACCTCGTCGCCAGGACCTATATCATTAATAATTTCATGAATGATAAGTTGAAAGTAGAACGGAATCATCCATTCAACACGTGTTATTACGTAATCAGCAATCTCTGATGTTAAAGAATAACCATACGTTTGAAGTATCGAAATCAACATATCTTTTGCCTCCTCCTGCTGAAGTGGAAGAACAGGTATAGCAGCAAGATCGTTAATTAATGACGACGAATCCAGATTTCCTACGGTAAGATTTAAACTATTGGAACCAGTATAAATAAACTGCACCCTACCCTTAAGATTAGCATTATTCCTTAACTCACGGTTTGACTGCAAAAACTTCTTAGCCTCAGTTGTATCCCCCTGATGCTCCTCCACAATATTAAGGATCACTTCAGGAAATTCATCGATCATCAATACTAACTTATCTCCTCCTAAATCTAAACCCTGCAATAAATCGAGTAGTTCCTCTTCGTAATCAATATCTTCTGCATCTTGAAAATCCAGGCCAGAGCCAGCTATTTTTATTCCTTTTAACCTATTTAAAAAGGCATTTTTCGCTGCTTTAAGCTGTTCTAGAAATTTCTTTCCAGTACCTACAGCATCACTCTTAATAATCTCTTTATAAATTTTACGGTAAAACTCATTTTTTGATCGTGCGCTTTCTACCTGGAAATAGAGATGAATAAAGCCTTCCTCTGGTTTATCCAGGAAGTAATACAATATAGATGACTTACCTACCCTTCTCGGAGCAGCGATTTGTAAATTAGCACCAGCAGCCAGATTTAGATTAATTCGTCTGATTTCCCTGGGTCTCATGTAAAAATCTTCTTTCGATGCTATTTGAC
>NZ_QAIL01000424.1:0-6668 GCF_003061025.1 Pedobacter sp. HMWF019
GTACTAAAATAATTACAATTATTAAGAAAAAGAAAACTAATCGACTTAAATAGCATAGGGGCTTAAAAAAAATCTCAAAGAGTTTAATTCTTCATTCATCGTGCCATTTTGCCTTTCTGCCTATCCCTTATATTATCACATTCTCTGGCAAACTAATTTTGCTGCCATAAAAATAAACAGGTAAAAACATTTGGAAACGACCATCAATACATACGTGATCGCTTCCTAAAAAGATTCAGCAATTTTAAATCTATGAGAACAATAAAAAACTTATTACTAATCGTTATCAGCTTATTCGCAGCCCAATTTGCTCATGCCCAAACAGGCAGTATGAAAGATCCGGTAAGCTTTAAACTTAAAAATGGCTTAACCGTCATCGTAGCTCAAAACACAGGAATTTCTAAAGTATATGCTAATTTCAAAACAGAAGATGATGCGGTTAAAGAAGCAGAACAAGAAGGTTTACAAAACCTGGTAACAGGTCTCTTTAATGCGTCCGAAAAAGAAACCAATGGTAAGATCAATGAAGTAAAAGCCTACAACAGCAATCAAATCGACTTGTCTAAAGCTTATCTGACCATTGCCGGAAACATTACCCCATCTGCCGCTAAAGCCATTGCACAAAAAGCATTTGGCAACTGGAAAGGAAATACCACCACTGACGAATCCTCAAAATAAGAAACAAAGCGGTCGCCTTCTGTCTTTCAGGAAGGTGACCGCAACTTAATACCCAATATTTTTAACCGCTTGCGCTCCCAATCTTTCCGACAATTGCTCAAGGTAAAGACTCTGGGGCAACACACTTACACCAGGCACATCATAAATACCCTCTGCAAGCAAAGGCACCTGATCAAAAGGCATCGCTTTCTTTTGAGGCTCACCAAAACCACCAATCACCCAATTCGCAGCACCCGGAGGCTGCTGGTTCAAAAAACTTTTCGCCGCACAATTCCAGGCCACGGCCCAGCCAATAGCCCAGCCATGCCCTGAGCCCATCGCCCCCCGGTTCATAAAATCAATTCCCCCATCAGGAACCCTGCAACCATCTACCAGCAAACCCGTAGCCCATCGCTGATGCGGCTGTATCCATCCGTTTCCACGAAAAACACAGTTCAGCACCACAACCGGACCAGTGACCTTTGCCCCTGTTCCAAAGAAAAACATATTATCTCCCTGGATGCTACATTTGTTAAAAAGCAACTGCTGTCCACTTCCATTGATATCAGCCGGTTTAGCCGCCCCCTCTGTTGGCAGTTCATGAAAGATCCTCACCTGCTCCACTGTAATCCGCTTGCCGGTCACACTTACACTGTTTACTGTATTAAACACGTCAATATTTCTCGCCCAGGCATCCGACACCCCACTCATACTAAAAGCTTTATGATGCCCTTCATTGATCGTCCCCGATTGTTTGGGTGAAACCATTCTCAGATTTTCAAATCCAATTTGCGACAGCATTCCATCCATACTGACCCTGGTCACCTCCACCCCTTCTTTCCCCAAATATTGAGCATCATAACTATCCGTTAACGGAACATCAACCGTAATCTTATTTTTCGCAATTTCCTTAATCACACGCTCTGTAGTAATCTCTCCCGTAATCCAGGTTTGCTTTTTTCCATTCCTCATCAACCGGTCCATCCCCATAAAATGTACCCAGGCTTCCGTTACCGGCCTCGAAATACGGATCATATCCCCAACGGCAAAGCGGGAAGCATCCTTCAACGTAAAAGACATCGCACCAGAGGACACATAAGTATCCGCAAACACAGAAGATACCCCACTACTCTTCAACTCCACAGCCCCCCTCACAGAAATACAGACATGCGGCTTTCCCGTCATATTGATCACTGTTCCTTTTTCTCCTGAACCACTCCCCCGGAGCACTACACCATTACTATTGATCACAAGAGCGCGGTCACAATCATAAACACCTTCTCTCAGCAAAACGGCCCCTCTAAAGCCATTTTCCAAAGGCATTTGCGAAACCTTATCAATAGCCAACTGTATCGCATCCGTGTTGTCTCCAGCCTGAGAGCTTAAAACCAACTGCACCTTCGGAGCCGGAATGGCAACCCCACCTCCCATGTAACCGGCATAAGAAAAGTCCATGATCCGGCCTCCTCCCGGAAGTGTTTTATAATTAAGTTTTCCCTTATCCAGGTATACCCACTCGCTCTTACCTGATTTATCCTGCTTCACTTTTTGGGCAAATCCAGCAGCCAAAACCACTTGTAAAACGGCCAGCAACAGCCAGCCCTTAGTACCTATCCTGTTCATCTATATTTGGTTTAGAACTATAAAGATAGCAGGCAGCCCCTCCACTCATTACGCTCAATAAGTAAAATATTCAACAATTTAAACAGCTTTTCTGCTAATTTTGGAAAAATGAATACACTCACCCAAACCGCCGACGGCTCGAATACCCTATATAACGAAACCATTGGAGAACATTATCATTCCAAACATGGGGCTGTACAAGAAAGCAAGCATGTATTTATAGATGCAGGCCTCAAATATGCAGAAGAGAAATTTCCAGGCAAAGCCCTCTCCATTCTGGAAATTGGCTTTGGTACCGGCTTGAATTTCCTGTTCACAGCAGTTTATGCCGCAGAAAAAAATATGGACATTGATTATACAGGCATTGAAGCCTATCCATTAAGCCAGGAAGAACTCAATAGTACAGGCTACGATCAATATGTTCCGGCCTCGGTTTGGGAAAGTTTAAGCAGCCAATATGAAGTCGCCCTAAAAGCGCCAGCCAGATTACACCCGCTGTTACAGCTTTTCATTCCGCATATACAACTGGAAAATTTCAAGGATACAAAATCCTACGACCTGATCTATTTTGATGCATTTTCTGTACAGCATCAACCTGAAATGTGGTCAGATGAAATCATCGCCCATGTATGCTCCTTCTTAAAACCAGGAGGAATTTTTGTAACCTACGCCATCACCGGAAAGTTGAAACGTGCTTTAAAGAGCCAGGGCCTGCAAATTCAAAAACTTCCAGGTGCACCGGGTAAGCGGGAAATGTTACGGGCTGTAAAAAACGAAGATTAATTACTGATATTGACATATCCAGGACAGAATTTAAAACCTCCGGGCTATACATTTGTTATTCAATCTCTTTAATTATTGATCATGGATAAAAGAAAATTAGGTAATACAGACTTATTTGTTTCCCCAATTACCTTTGGGGGTAATGTTTTTGGATGGACTATAGACCAAAACAGATCTTTTGAGATCCTGGATGGCTTTGTAGAGGCAGGCTTTAATTTCATAGATACAGCCGATGTATATTCCAGATGGAACCCCGGAAACCAGGGTGGAGAATCAGAAACCATTATTGGAAACTGGCTAAAAGCCCGCAACAACCGCAAAGACGTGATCATTGCCACCAAAGTAGGTGCTGATATGGGAGAAGGTAAAAAACTTACCAAAAAATACATCACCGCAAGGGTAGAAGATTCTTTAAAAAGACTTCAAACAGACTATATAGACCTGTATCAGAGCCACTATGATGACCCTGAAACCCCGGTACTGGAAACGCTCGAAACTTATGACGAACTGATTCGCGCAGGTAAAGTACGTTGGATTGGCGCATCCAACTTTTCTGCAGAACGCTTAAAAGAATCGCTGGAAACCAGTAAAAAACACAGTCTTCCGGTCTATCAAACTTTTCAGCCAGAATACAACCTCTATTCCAGAGAACATTTTGAAAAAGAATATGAAGAACTTTGCCTGGAAAATCACCTCGGCGTGATCAACTATTACGCCCTGGCCAGCGGCTTTTTATCTGGAAAATACCGGTCAGAAGCCGATCTAAATAAAAGTAAAAGAGGAGGCGGCATAAAAAACTACCTTAACGAGAGAGGTTTCAAAATTCTGAAAGCATTGGACCAGGTATCCGAACAATACAATTCCAGCCCCGCAAGTATTGCCCTCGCCTGGCTGATTGCCCGTCCATCGGTTACTGCCCCAATTGCCAGTGTGACCACAAAAGATCAGTTAAAAGATCTGGTTAATGCAGCATCATTAAAACTAAACACAGAAGATATTGCTATATTAGATAAGGCAAGCGACTGGAAATAAAAAAACAATTGATCATAAAAGCGCCCTGCCAAAAAAACTGGCAGGGCGTTTGTTTTAAAAGGCCTTTAACACAACAGGATATAACGCATGAAAAACATCTCTTTACCGTTCCACACCAAACTGGCCATGGTACTGGTCTCCATCATCAGTCTTATTTATATCGCTATTTTAGGAGAAACCATCCTTGCTCCATTTATGTTTTCTTTCCTGCTGGCCTTGCTCCTGCTTCCGCTGGCCAATTTTCTGGAAAAAAAACTCCGGTTTAAAAGAAGTCTCTCTTCTATAGTTTCTGTCGTGGTAATGCTGTTTGGTATTGGCAGTATCATGTATTTTTTCGCCCACCAACTCAGTGACCTCTGGCAAGACTGGCCTTTATTAAAAACACAGGTCACTAATACCTTTCATGAAGCACAAGAATGGATCAACCATACTTTCCATGTAGACGCAGAAAAGCAACTCAAATACATCAATGATACAGCTACCGGAGCACTGGCCAAAAGCGCCACAGTCTTAGGTACAACCCTGCTTACCGTATCCTCCACCATGCTGTTTCTCTCCTTCATCCTACTCTTCACCTTCTTTATTTTAAACTACAGAAGGATTCTTTTTACCTTTTTAACCTCTGTATTTAAAGAAGAACATGCAAATAAAGTAAAAGACATCATTGAGCAGATCCAGTACATCATCAAGAAATACATTACCGGTTTATTTCTGCAAATGGTGATCGTAACCATACTAATGGTGGGTATCTTATCTCTTTTGGGTGTTAAATACGCCATATTATTAGGTCTGGTGGCCGGCATTTTTAACCTGATTCCCTACCTGGGCATCTTTACCGCTCTGGCCATTAGCGTACTGATCACCTTCGCTACCGCCGGTGGTGCCAAAGTATTGCTTGTGCTGATCACATTCATTGGCGTACATGCGCTGGATGGGAACATTTTAATGCCCCTGGTGGTGGGGTCAAAAGTAAAGATCAATGCCCTTATTGCCTTTATAGGAATTGTGGTCGGTGAAATGATTTGGGGTATCCCCGGAATGTTTCTTTGCATTCCCTATCTCGCCATTATGAAGATCATTTTTGAACGTGTAGATCCATTAAAACCCTGGGCCATCCTACTGGGCGAAGAACAGCATGAAAAGAAGCCCCGTAAAGTTTATCGCATTACTAAAAAGATCAAACTGGAGGAAAAAGACTAATTGCCATGCCCAAAACAAAGTCTTCACATATTCTGAATACCTCCGCAAATCTGCTGGGTTTATGTTTCATTGTGCTTACTTCTGTTAAAGTCTCAAAAATGGGTGGAGTGACGGTAATTGACGAAACCGCAGCTTTAGCTATATTTTTATTCATGATCAGCTGCATTCTCTCCTTTTTATCCATCAGGAGAGGTGATGCAGCCAGTGATAAACTGGAAAAAATAGCAGACATCGCATTTTTAAGCGGACTGATTATTCTTTTTGTTACCACAATGATGATTACCTTTAACGTCATTAAATAATCTAATAAAATGCCTAATAACATACCTCCAGTTACTGCTGCCGACCCTTCTTCCGCTTTTCAAAGACTATTAACCGTACTCGATACGTTAAGAACCCAATGCCCTTGGGACAAAAAACAAACCATGGAAAGCCTTAGACATTTAACCATAGAAGAAACCTATGAATTGTCTGACGCCATTCTGGAAGGCGATCTGGAAGAAGTCAAAAAAGAACTTGGCGATGTTATGATGCACCTGGTTTTCTATGCCAGGATTGCTTCAGAAACCAACGACTTTAGCATTGTGGACGTACTTAACGGCGTTTGTGATAAACTGATCAGCAGGCACCCGCATATCTATGGCGATGTGGTTGTACAAGACGAAGCCGACGTAAAACGCAACTGGGAGCAACTTAAGCTCAAAGAAGGCAATAAGTCCGTACTGGCCGGTGTACCTAAAGGCCTGCCCTCACTAGTTAAAGCCAGCCGTATACAGGAAAAAGCAAAAGGCATAGGCTTTGACTGGGAAGACAAAACCCAGGTATGGGAAAAAGTAGAAGAAGAGCTGCAGGAATTTAAGGCCGAGTTTAACGTAGTAGACAACAGCGCTATTGATATTGAAAAAGCCGAAGATGAATTTGGAGATCTGCTGTTCTCGCTCATCAATTATGCACGTTTTATCAATATCAACCCAGAAAATGCATTGGAAAAAACCAATAAAAAGTTCATCAAAAGGTTTCAGTACCTGGAAAGTAAAGCCAAAGAAAACGGCAAGGCCCTACAGGATATGACACTTGCCGAAATGGATGTTTATTGGAATGAAGCGAAACAGCTCTAATTAGCTGTGTTTCTTTTTCATGGTCATTTTAGCTTTCTGACCAATTCCATAGTTATAATTTTTTGAATTGCTTTCTTTCTTCTGATGATAAGCACCGCCACCACGGGGGTTTTCATCTTCCTCTTCAGACAAATATTTATTCTTATCTGATTTCTTAGATTTTGGAGGTGTAGTGATCTGCACCTCTTCCGGAAGCTCCATTTGTTCAAACTTCTGTCCAATGGCCTGTTCCAGTTTTCTAACCTGGGCCAGTTC
>NZ_QAIL01000424.1:6678-9991 GCF_003061025.1 Pedobacter sp. HMWF019
TTTTAAAATGCGGTTCAGGAACAGTTCTTTCGTTTCCGGCAGTTCAAAATGGAAGATAAAGGAAATACCTTCCAAGTCCAGTTCCGGGCAAGCTTCATTGGCTACCACCAATACACGGGCTTCGGGTACTTCTTTAAAATCGCCAAAATCGTCAAAGCCACTCTCATCAAAGTGCAAAGGTTTCAACATAGCGTATTCCCCTTCTTTTTGACTTTCCAGACTTTTAACCAGTTTCTGTGCAGTTAATCTCGAATTCACAAAAACCACTACTTTATCAAATACCTCATCATCCCTTAACAGGGTATGCAGTAAATGAAGTTTTGTTTTATAATTTGGTACATGATACAGCATTTGAGGAACAGTTTCCGCTTTATCACCAAAGTCTTCTACTTCAATCAGCGCAGGGAAGTTCATAAACTGATCAATCATTTTATATAATTTATCATGAACCACCTCCGTGAAGATCAGGTGCTGGCATTTACCTGCGCTCCTGGCCAGTTCTGCAACGGGCAGCTGCATGCCCTGACTTACAATCTGAGCCGCATCATCCACAATAAAAGTTTGCAGTTTACTTAAGTTCAAACCCAGTTTCAGGTATACTGCTCTGGCTCTTGTTGGTGTAGCCACCACGATATCTGTACCCAAGGCCAGTTCATTTACATCAGATTCTAAACCTCCTGTACCCAACAGGCCCATGATGTTCAGATCACGGTTGCGGCTTAAAGAGATGAACTGCTCAATTACAGCCTCGCCCCGCTCCTGATCAGCCACCAGGATCAGTACCTTAGGTGCATCATCTTTGGTATATTTCAGTTTAGACAAAACAGCAAGCACATAAGTAGTTGTTTTACCAGCGCCTTCAGGGCCAACAGCTATAATATCTTGTCCACCAATAATTCTGGACATGGTTTTAAGCTGGATTTCTTTAGGGGTTAAGTATCCGGCATCAGTCATTGCTGTTACCAGGCCTTTGCTTAGTTTTAATTTATCTAACGACACAGTTTCTTACATTTATAATAATTCTGCAAAGTTACGCAAAATAACCCTGTGATTAGGCAGAATTAACTATCCAGCTTACTGAAATCAATAAGTTCATCCAAAGAAACCTCCAGACTCCCTGCAATCTGCATCAAACTATAAGCCGTAGGGTTGGCACCGTCCATTTCATACCGGTTAACCACTTGTTTATCCTTATATCCCATTCTTGAAGCCAATTGTTGCTGAGTAAGTCCTAAGCCCAGCCGCAATTGTTTTATGCGTTGACCAAGGTTTTTCTTGAAATCAGGAACAGATATGTCATTCATCACCGCAAATTGAAGATTTAACCAAAAAATTGAGTCAACATATTTGTTGACTTTATAACATAATCTATTATATTTGTCCAGACGCCTTAAACAATGTCAGTCAGCCTAAAGAGTTCATATCCCTCCGGCAAAAGGTGCTGCAACATCAAAACAGCCTTTGAAGTCAGCTTTAATCAGTTGAATGAACAAAAACTCAAAACTATCTTTCCAAAATTTTGCATCCCTTTAAAAACCATGGAAAACAATTCCCCGTACATACCATCAATAGCGATTTCTAAAATTTTAAGTAGTTAAGAATGGTAGATAACAAGACCTTTCCTAATACTAAAAAATGGTCTTTCCATCCTCTTTGGAATTGGCCTGCCGCCGCATTGGCTATATCCCTGAACAGAGCCTGTTCACTTTATTCATATTATCTTACAAATACAAAAAATAAATTAATAAATAATTCATCAATATTAATACTAAATATATTAGCTTTATACACTAAATATATTAGCAATGTATTCCGCATTTTTTTTATTAATGAAAGTAACTATATGGATAAGAAAGAAAGTCAGAAAACAACTCCTAACCCCAATTCAGGCGGCATGTTATATTTTTCAAACGAATTCTATAACTTCCATCATAATAAGACTTTAAAAGGTACTCCAGACACACAAAGAAGTAATACCTACAGCAATGGACAGCTATAAAAACCTTCCGGACACTGAACTGCTGGCTCTTTTTCAGAACGGCGACAGAAAGGCTTATGAACAGATCTACTATCGTTACTGGGCCATTTTATTTCAACACTGCAGAAAAATGCTTCACAATGACGAGGAATCAAAAGATCTTGTTCAAGACTTATTTTCTTTATTCTGGCTCGAAGGCAAAGAATTGGTGCTCAAAACTTCTCTATCCGCCTACCTGTACACCGTACTACGCTATAAAGTCTTTAACCTGATCGACAAGAACAAAGTCAGAGTAGACTATCTCTCCTCACTTCAAAGTTTTATAGAAAGCAATGAATCTTCCACTACTGATCATATGATCCGGGAAAAGCAAATGAAAGAACTCATTGAAAAAGAAATTGCATCCCTACCAGAAAAGATGCGTGAAGTTTTTGAACTCAGCCGGAAAGCAAACCTGTCTTATAAAGAAATTGCAGCTGAACAGAACATTACTGACAACACGGTAAAGAAGCAAATGAACAACGCGCTAAAGATCCTACGCTCTAAACTGGGGACAATCCTATTCGGTTTATTCCCTTGAAAAAGCGCTAAGAATCAGTACTCAAAAATTAAGTTTATGATTTTTGGTATTTACATCTATTGATGGTGGAAAGATTGTTTAACCATGCACATGTCATAGTGTTTTTTCATAACAATAGAAATCTCCTTTTCTGAATGTAACCGTCCCTCTTTTTAAATAGCCATTATTTTCATATAAATTGAGCGCAGAAGGATTCCCGGAAAATGCATCTAATCTTATAGATGTATAACTATTGTTATTCGCAAACTGTTCTGAAAATTTAAGTAATTGCTTTGCAATTCCCTGGCCTTGAAATTTCGGGCGTACACATAACCTATGCATCACCAAAGGACTGTCATTGTTTAACTCCCATTCAACACTTGAATATTCCGGAGATTGGTTTTTATCCAGAACCACAATTCCAGCCAATTCTAGGTTTTTATAAATACCAAACATTGCTTCCGTATCTATATCATCAAATACGATTTTATAATTAGGATAAACGTCATCCCATTGAGATATTTCATTATTTTCCATCTCAGAAATAGCCTCTTTAATTAGACACATTACCTCATTAATATCTTGCAGATTTATTTTTGAAACATTTTCCATTTCCATTTAGATCGAGCTTATGCGATTTGCAGACTAAAGTATTTAAAAGTTTTAAAAAAGCAGAAGAATAAATCTATTGGCGACTACACAAAACCCACCACTAAATTGATAAATTTATATTTTCTTAACTTTTTCTTCATATCGCATTACACAAGCGCCCGACC
>NZ_QAIL01000425.1 GCF_003061025.1 Pedobacter sp. HMWF019
GCTCCATCAGATCGATGTCTCTAAGGGTAGAATCATCAGCCTCAGAAAATGATGATGCCATTTCCTTTTCATAAGCATCAGCATTTGCCTTTTTTCTCATCAGATCCAGTATTTCAAACTTTACAGCAATAGCAAAATAATTTTGAAACCCAGTTGTAATTACAAAAGAATGCCTTTTACGCCAGAAATTAAGAAAAATCTCCTGCACAATTTCTTCTGCAACGTGTGCATCTCCAATACGCTTGCAGGCAATAATAAATATCTTTTTCCAATACCGTTGATAAATCACGGTAAACGCCGTCCGGTCACCAGTCTTAAATAAGTCTGCTAACTCAACATCAGTAAAAGTTTGATAACTGCTCAATCCGCTCCTTTGTGTTTGGAACTACAAGATACAGTTTAATCGCGTAATCTAAAATATCAGGAAGCCACCGGCAAAGCGAAACAAAACCGGCTTCCCTCTCCTAACGCACTTTCAACCCAAATCCTCCCCTGTTCGGCCTCAATAAAATCTTTCGAGATGGCCAGTCCAAGTCCGGATCCGGATTTGTTGTTTCCATCAGTAGGCACTTGAAAATAACGGTCAAATAACCTTTGCTGATATTGTTCTTCAATTCCCTTTCCAAAATCACGAACCGAAAACTCAACTTCACTATTCTTCTCTAAAACCTGGATCACCAGCTTAGATTTCTCCGGACTGTATCTCAGCGCGTTGGAAAGAAAATTAATCAGTACCCAAGCCGTCTTCTCTACATCAGCATTTACCTTTGGCAAGGAATTTTTACTCACCAGCTCTAAGTGTATCTGTTTCTGCTCTGCCTGCAATTTCACAGATTCTATTGCATAATCCACAATTTGTCTGGGATCAGATTTTACAAAATTCAGCTGCAGGTTTCCCGTTTCCACCTGTGAAAGATCCAGCAGTTCACTCGTAATTTTAAGCAAACGGTCGCTGTCTTCATTAATATGCTCCACCAGCTCCTTCTGTTCCTTGTTCATACCGCCTACCCTTTCATCCTTAAGCAATTTCAGGCTCATTTTAATCGAAGAAAGCGGAGTTTTCAGTTCATGAGACACTGTAGCGATAAAATTTGTCTTAGCCTGATCCAATTCCTTAAATTCTGTGATATTTTTGAGGATATAAACCTTACCAGCAGATTTCCCTGAAGCGAAAATCACGTTATTCTCCTGGTCCTCAAAATTAGGAATTACAATTTCCCGGCTTTCCAGCTGGAAATGAGATTCCTTCTCATTGGCATAAATCTTCAGATTCTGGTCTTTCCCCTGACTGTTTAAGATCCGGTTTAAAAGCTCATTCTTTTTTTGCAGATCAGCTGCATTTTGGCCAATCACCTGGGCTGGCAAAAGACTAATCAGTTGAGCAGCAACTTTATTGATAAACAAAACATCCTGTTTATCATTCAAACCTATAATAGCATCATCCATTTGCTCAATAATGGCCTCTATCCGGAGCTTCTCCGACTTCAGTTCCGCCAGATTACTATTCTCCCATTTGTTCAGCTGAACCGCCATCCCATTAAAAGCGGCAGCCAGTTCGGAGAACTCATCATTATTATGAAATTCCAAACGCTGTTTATAATTCTTATTACTGATCTCCCGTATGGCCTCTGTAAATTCCTGGAGCGGATTGGCTACAAAACCCGGAAAATTCACAATAAAACTAAATAAGATCAAGAAACTAACCGAAGCTGCAAATACCAGATACAGTGTAGCTTTGGAAACAGATTCCTGAGCGGCATCATTCTTCCTTACAATAGCCCGCATATTCAAGTCTTCGATCACCCTCAGCTGCGCCCGGACTTTTCTCAGGGCCAGCTGCTGAGTGGCAAGGTTTGCCGATGGGGCGAGCATATCCTGATAGGACTGTTTCAGCGCAGTTACAGCTGCACCTTCCCCCACCTCTGTTACGTTCTTTTCTTCTCCTTGTAATTGTTGCTCAAAATCCTGTTGTACAACAGTGGTAAGCGGCAAATCATGCTCATCAAGAAGTGTTCTCATAGCTCCGGTAAACTTCAGTGTTTTATAATTATCTTTCAGGATAACCTTTGCACTACCCGAAATTTCATTCAGATAAAAAAGTGAAATGGAACCGAAGAAAAGTACCATCACGAACAGGAATCCAAATCCGAGACGGAGTTTTGTTTTGA
>NZ_QAIL01000426.1 GCF_003061025.1 Pedobacter sp. HMWF019
CTATTAATATTACCCCTTTTTCGGTAAACCGTTATCTATAGAGGGTAATATCCTGTTGAAAATAATAAACGTCAAAATGATTATTATTTTGTGATTTATTATAGAATTCATGTATATTTAATTTCAATTAGATATACATGAAGGTTTTACCATTTACGATACCCGTTTCTCCGAACAAGACCATCATGGTCCAGTTGGAAGAGTTGCCTTACTTTTATACCTTTCTCCACCGTCATCAGGAAATACAACTGACCTGGGTGCAGGAGGGGGAAGGCACTTTGGTAGCGGGTATGAACATGCATATCTTTCGGTCTGGAGAGATTTATCTTTTTGGCGCCAACATGCCACATTTGTTCAAAAGTGAACCGGAGTATTTTGCACCCGACAGCAAGAAGAAGATCAAAGCGGTAACCATCTTCTTTAATCCCAAAGACAAGCTGTCGAGTTTGTTTGATCTGCCCGAAATGAAAATGGTAAGCAATTTCCTGAAGGATTTTGAAAGTGGTTTTAAGGTGCCTCCTCATATGTATTCTGATATCTCCGGAAGGATTTTAAGTATTCTGCATTCGGATGGGATTGATCAGCTGATGCAGTTTCTGCAGTTGCTCAAATCGCTCAGTAGTTTGAAAGATCTGAGCCCTTTAACGGTGAGCTCATTTCCCCGTTCTATCAACGATAATGAGGGGATGCGGATTGCTTCAATTTATAATTATATCATTCAGAACTATAGCCGTGCGCTGACTTTGGAGGAAGTGGCTGAGCAGGCTTGTATGACACCTCATGCTTTTTGCCGCTATTTCAAAAAACACACACGCTATACCCTGGTGAGTTTTCTGAATAAGGTGAGGATCAATGAGGCTTGTAAAATGTTAACCAGCGGGATCCATAATGGCATTGCTTCTGTAGCTTACAGCTGCGGGTTCAACAGCATCACCAACTTTAACCGGGTATTCAAATCTATTACCGGTAAATCACCTCGCGGCTATATGGGACAGTACTGATCTTTCCTGTTAATTTTGGTCAATTATTGATTAATAACGGGAAAGTGCCACCCTATGAATCTGCTATTTTTGGTTAAAGCTTCAGTTTTAACGAAGTCGAACCAACCTAAACCAAAAAAGCAAACCTTCTATGAGTAATTCTACGACTGCCTTTAAGCCTTCTCTTTCCCTGACAGATGCGACCATGCTGGTTGCCGGAAGCATGATCGGCTCAGGTATTTTTATTGTAAGTGCAGATATTGTACGTAATGTGGGCAGTTCGGGCTGGCTCATCGCTGTTTGGCTGATCACAGGTTTTATGACCCTGGCTGCTGCGCTTTGTTATGGTGAGCTGAGTGCGATGTTTCCTAAGGCTGGAGGACAATATGTATACCTCCGCGAGGCCTATAATCCCTTGGTGAGTTTTCTCTATGGCTGGAGTTTTTTTGCAGTGATCCAGACGGCAACCATTGCAGCTGTTGGTGTAGCCTTTGCTAAATTCACGGCTTATATTTTTCCACAGTTTAGTGAGGACCTTGTTTTTGCAGATCTGGGTTTCGTGCATATTTCCCCTGCGCAGATCCTGGCCGTTGGTGTGGTGATTTTTCTAACCCTTCTGAACACGGCGGGTGTGAAGAGCGGCAAGAATATCCAGACCAGTTTTACTGTAGTTAAACTCCTGAGCCTGGGCGGCTTGATCTTATTTGGTTTTATCGCTGCAAAATCTGATATTTTACATGCCAATTGGAGCAAGACCTGGGAAATGCATAAACTGCCGCCTTCGGGGGTGACAGAGGGTTATACTTTTATTCCTGCATTGGGGGCAGTTGCCGCCGCTATGGTGGGTTCTATTTTTAGCAGTGATTCCTGGCATAATGTGACGTTTATTGCGGGTGAAGTGAAGAATCCGAAGCGTAATATTGGCTTAAGTCTTTTCCTGGGGACTATGATTGTGACGATCATTTATGTGGCTACGAATTTCATGTATACAGGAGTGCTTTCTTTACAGGAAATTGCTTCTGCGGATAAGGACAGGGTAGCTATCACTGCTTCTCATGTGATTTTTGGGAATTCGGGTACGGTGATTATTGCATTGATGATTATGATCTCTACGTTTGGCTGTAATAATGGTCTGATCATGGCTGGGGCAAGGGTTTATTATACCATGGCTAAGGATGGTTTATTCTTTAAACCTGCGGGCACGCTAAATAAGAATGCAGTACCGTCTTATGCCCTTTGGTTTCAGTGTGTGTTTGCTTGTTTGTGGTGTTTTAGCGGGAAGTATGGGGATTTGCTGGATATGATCTCTTTTGTCGTGGTTGGATTTTATATGCTCACGATTTTTGGAATTGTGTTGCTTCGTAAGAAGCGGCCTGACTTGCCAAGGCCGTATAAGGTTATTGGTTATCCTGTTTTGCCGGTTTTGTACATTTTGATGGGATTGGCTTTTTGTGTTTTGCTGATTGTGTTTAAGCCAAAGTTTACATGGCCGGGGTTGATTATTACAGCGATTGGAATTCCAATCTATTACCTCATCAGGCCCAAAAAGGGCTAAGCTTTTTATAAAAGTCAATATACTCTTCGAGGACTGGACTCCTTGCCCCGCTGCGCTCTTGTGGCAAGGCGCCCTGAGGTCCTCTCTGAATATATTGACTTTTCTGGGCGCTTAGTTTGGGTGCTTATCCGGCAAAGCGCACAGTATGGAATAATGCTAATGTATATGGTATAACGCTAATTTGCATAAAATGCATAGCGCATTAAAGATGAATAAACTATTTGTCTATGCATCATGCACGGATATCCCCCCTCCATGCTAAGCGCCATGAAAAAATAGATGTTACTCCGAGAGGACCTCAGGGCGCCTTGCCACAAGAGCGTAGCGAGGCAAGGAGTCCAGTCCTCGAAGAGTACATCTATTTTTTACCCTAGCTTACATTACTCTTTAACTTACATTCCTCTTTTAGCCAATAATTTTCGGCCGGACTTAAAAAAGGACCAAGCGTTTCAATGACATAGTTGTTGTATGCCTCCAGCCATTGCAGGTGACGGGGTTCCAGCAGTTCCGGAACAACTCCTTTCGGATCGATCAGGGCAAGCGTCAATGTTTCTGAACCCAGAAAAGAACCGAATTCTGTTTCTCCAGCCGGAACCGTGAGGACCAGGTTTTCAATCCTGACTCCATGGTATCCGGGGCGGTATATGCCAGGCTCTATGGAGGTGATCATGCCGGCTTTAAAATCTACATCCAGGTTGTTCGGACTGATGGATTGCGGCCCTTCATGTACATTCAGGAAACAACCTACACCATGTCCGGTACCGTGACCGTAATTGATACCCTTGTCCCAGAGTGGTTTTCTAATGATGGCATCCAGCTGGTAGCCGCGGGTTCCGGTTGGATATTGAGCAGTGGTTCCCTCTATAAGTGCCTTGAGAACCAAAGTATAGTCTTCTGTTTCCCGTTCGTTTAATGGACCTAAAATGAGCATTCTGGTCACATCTGTTGTACCCTGATAATACTGTCCGCCAGAGTCGATCAGATAAAGTCCTTTTGGTTGTAAGGTCTGGTCACTCTGTTCATTTGGAGTGTAATGGGGGAGTGCTGCATTTGCGGCATAGCCGGATATAGAATCGAAACTGGTTCCTGTAAACCCTTCTTGTTCGGCTCTGAATTGTTCGAGGCGTTTGGCGGCAGATAATTCGGTAATGGTTATATTGTTAAGGTTTTCTTTCAGCCATTTCATGAAACGGGTCAAAGCGACACCGTCTTTAATCATCGCTTGTTTGAAATTACTGATCTCCGTATTGTTTTTTATAGATTTCAGATGGGACACGGGGCTAATGCCTTGACGGATTTTTACTGAAGCCGGGATGCTGTTGAATAATTTTGCATTGGTTCGTTTAGGGTCTATAAACAGACTGGAACCTGCTGGGAGAAGTTTTATAGTGGTGATGATGTCCTGACTGTTTGCAGTGGTAATGCGGTGATGCTGCAACTCTTCCTGGTCTTTTTTGCTGAGTTTTCGCTGATCTATGAACAGACAGGCATACTCTGGCGTAATCAGTGCATAAGCCAGGGTTAGCGGATTGCATTTAATATCGTTGCCGCGAAAGTTGAAAAGCCAGGCAATTTCATCCAATGCGGAAAGGAGGATGGCACTGGTTTCCAAATGCTCAAGTTGTTCGCGAAGCAGGTTTAGTTTTTCTGATGCGGGTTGTCCTGTGTATTGATCTTCTAATAGAAAGGCTGGGTGAGCGGGTAGCGGTGGTCTGTTGTTCCAGATGGGAGAGATCAGGTCTGCTGCAATTGGGTAAAAACCGCTGGCCTGTAATTGTTCCAGTAAAACAACAGAGAGCAGTTCTTCTATGCAGCCTACTTTAGAGCCTTTTGGAATCCATTTAATGTATTCCGGAGTATGCGGTATCTGGAGTTCAATAAGCTGGTAGCCGCTGTTTTTCAGTTGCTGTTCTGCCTGGATGAAATATCTGGAATCTGTCCAGAGCCCGGCAAGGTCCTGGGTAATAACTAAAGCTCCCGCACTGCCAGTAAAGCCTGAGGCAAATTCAATGCACCGGTAATGCTCGGGAAGATATTCATTCTGATAAGGATCTGAAGAGGGAATCAGATAAACATCGATTCCTTCTATTTTCATTTGATTCCGAATGGCCTGCAGTTTTTCCGTATAGGTCATATTTTATAAAATCTCCAGTTGGTTTTAAAATCTTTACTGATGCTTTGATGGGTAAGGATGGCCCGGATCATCTCTATAGGCATACTGTTTTCTTTAATAAAGGAGTCGTGGAATTCTTTGTAGGTCATCTTTCCACTGTCTACCAGTTCTTTTTTCAGGGCCATAACCTGAAGCCCTCCGGTAAGGTAGCCAACCTGGTACAGTGGATCTGTCCAGGGCGCAATAGACCTTCTGACTTCTCCTTCGGCATTGGCCCGCTCATGCCCAACACGATTGACCAGGAAATCGATACATGTCGCCGGCGTCCATTTGCCCAATTGATAATTTAAGGAGAAAATGATCCTTGCACAGCGGTGTTTTCTCCAGAAGAGCATACCGATTCTTTCTTCTGGTGTCTTGGCAAAGTTCATGTCGTAGAGCAGAAGTTCCCAGTACAGAGCCCAACCTTCCATCCAGAATGGGGTGTTATAATTGCGATGGGTATTGTAACGGCTCATCATAAAGTACTGCAAATTGTGTCCGGGGATCAGTTCATGTTGTACGGTACCCCTGGAAAAATAGGGGTTGTTTCCGCGCATACTCATCATCTTGTCTTCATAATTCATATCACTTGTAGGGTAGGAGATGCTGATCTCACTTCCACCGGTAAAAAATGGATTGACCAGCTGTCTTTCTGGGGTCATCATGATCATACCCCAGGTTTCTTCGGCAAGAGGGGGAATTGTAATCAGGTCTTTGGATTTAATGAAGTCCAGGGCTTCGTTGTAGAGTTTAACGATCAGTTCTGGTTGTTTTCCCGGTGCAACATAAGTATTTTTGACCTTTTCCATAGCAGCCTGCCAGTCGTTTTTTAAGCCCATTTCAGCAGTGGCTTTTAGCATTTCCCGGTCGCACCATTCCAGTTCTTTTGTGGCCATGGCGATCAATTCTTCCGGGCTGTAGGGGATCATTTCCATATCCAGTTTCCTCAGGATTTCAACCCTTCCTACCGGAACACCCTGGAGACTGGAGTCTGAGCTGGCTTTACTTTCCTGCAGGGTGTTTTTGGAAAGAGCGGTCGTGTATACACGGAGCAGGCTGTCGGTTTGTTTATAGGTTACTGGTATCCACCAGCTAAACATAGGGTCATACCGGTTATAGAAGTCGAATACCTTTTTCCCCGCTTGCCTAAGGTCTCTTCCAGTTTTGTAGGCTTCAAGCGCTTCTGAAGGACTGAATTTGGTGCTGGAGGGAAGTTCCAATATCAGTTTTTTTAGTTGTTTACTGATCTCATTCAATTGTGCAGCAGTTTTTTCTGGTTCTGAAGAACTTCCTCTTCTGCATTGTTTTTCCAATTGGTAGATCTGGTCTGCGAAGGGAAAACGGTTTTTGAGTTTTTCATAAGCATCTTCCGCTTTGCTGAGCTGGAAAATCTGCTCCTGTAAGTCTCTTCTGAACAGGAGATAATCTGCTCTTGCTCCAGTATTGAATTGGTTGAAATCTTCCTGGTTGATCTTTTTCAGGTATTCCTCGGCCAGTGCTTTGAATCTTGTCCGGGATTCTGGTGAGGTCTCAACAGTGTAGAAATTACGGAGCAGGGTTCTATCCGTTTGATAATGCTGCATAATTTCGGCCATAGGATTGGTCTGTGCAACGGATCTGTTGCAATAAAAGACCGATAAAGCAAAGAGGAGAAATTTGAATTTGAACATCTTTTTACAATGAAGGGTGAGTCAATTCGCCATTATTTCTGTTTACAGGATCTATACCCAAAAGGGTTTTTACAAAAAAGTCGCGTTTTTTATTTTTTCCAAAAGGGCCTCCGTCGCTATGGCCCAAACCAGGAACCGTAATGAGTTCGAAATTTTTGCCTGCTTTAATGAGGGCATCTGCAAAGCGGTAAGTAGATTCAGGAGGAACATTGGTGTCGGCTTCGCCAACAATAAGCAGGAGGTTTCCACGCAGTTTGGCAGCGTTGGTGATATTGGATTGTGCTTCATAATGTGGTCCTACAGGATAGCCCATCCATTGTTCGTTCCACCATTGTTTGTCTACACGGTTATCGTGACAGCCACAGGCGGCTACTGCAGATTTATAAAATTCAGGATGGAACAAAACAGAACCTCCGGCATTTTGTCCTCCTGCAGAAGTACCATAGACACCAACTCTGGTGGTATCTGCGTAACTGTGTTTTCTTCCAAGGGCTTTCATCCAAAGGATACGATCTTCGAAACCGGCATCAGCAAGGTTTTTCCAGCAAACATCGTGGAAGGCCTTGGAGCGATTTGCAGTACCCATTCCATCACACTGAATGACAATAAAGCCGAGTTCTGCCAGACTTTGCATTTCGCTGTAGGGCATAAAACTTTTGGGTACAAAAGAGTCCTGAGGGCCTGCGTAAATATTTTCGATAATCGGATAGGTTTTGGTACTGTCCAGATGGGAGGGCCGGCATACAATTCCCCAGATGTCGGTTTTTCCATCCCGTCCTTTGGCTACAAAGACTTCAGGTAAAGGAATTCCTGTTTTGAGAAAAGCAGAAATATCTGCTTTTTCCAGATCCATTAATTTTTTACCGTCGCTGGTTCTGTTCAATGTAGTGACAGGAGGAACGTTGACCTGGGACCAGGTATCCAGATAGTGAGATTTATCGGGAGAAAAGGCCAAATTATGGTTTCCTTTGACAGGTGTGAGCTGAACCAAGCCTTTGCCATTAAAACCGATACGGTAGTAATGGATAAAATAAGGATCTTCTGAAGAATCCATTCCATTGGCGCGGAACCAGATTTGTCTTTTTTGGGTATCCACGCTATCAACTTCTCTAACTACCCAGTTGCCGGTAGTGATGCGGTTCTTTTCTTTACCGGTCAGTTCGTCCATCAGGTATAAATGGCGGTAACCATCTTTTTCTGTGGCCCAGATCAATTCATGGGTGTCTGGCAGGTAATGGGTAAAAATCCGTTGCTCGTAAATGAAGGTATTCGTCTTTTCATCAATCAGGGTTTTGGCTGTTACAGTTGGGATATGTATTTCTATGATCCTGAAACGCTGATGGCCGCGGTCTCTTTTTTCGAAAGTAAAATATTGGTTATTTCCTTTTCTCCAGTGGATTTCTGGTGTTCCATAAATATCAAATTTATCGACAGCGGCCTTTTGGCTTGCCCCTTTTTCAGGATTGATCAGGTACATTTCAAACGTACTGAATTCATCACCAGGCTGCATGTAATTCTGTGATTTGAGCTCTCCTCTGGTGGTGCCGGGGCTTGAACTCAGAATATAATAGACTTTTTTATCTTCTTTGTAATTGATCTTATAGGCAATCAGGGTTTTGCTATCCGGAGACCAGGTAAATTCTCCATAAGGTTGTTCCGGGCTGCCATCTTTGGTAAACTGGGTTTCTTGTCCTGTTGCTTTGGAACGGATATAGATATTTCCGTTCTTGACAATGGCTGTGTATTTCTGATCTGGTGAAACAGCGTCTCTTTGTTCCTGACGTCGCCTCCAACCTCTTTCTTTGATTTTTGAAGGTTCTTGAATTTGATCTGATGCCAGGAGTTCGTTGTTGCCGGTATCCCAGGCATACCATTTTTTATCTGCAAGGATGTTGATCTTTTTGTTTCCAGGAGTGATGGAGAGATTTTCTACCGGAAGTTTGCCTGCCTCTGCTTTTTTACCAGTCAGCCTGCTTAAGGCATCAGCAAGGCGCTGGTGGTCAAAAGCAGAATGTTTTGTTCTGGCAACAAGGTCTACCAGTAGGTATTCCCAGGTGTTTTCGGAGGTGTTAATACGGTACCAAAAGGATTTTCCATCCTTATTCCACTGAGGTTTTACGGAAGAGCGGAATACTTTTTTAGAGGCTGTGCTGTCCAACAGGGCTGCATGCTGGTATGAACGGATCAGTTCCTGGTGGTTGGGCTGGTAGGCTTGCTGCGCATGAAGACCGATCATGGCACTACAAAGGCCGATAAGGAGAAAATATTTCATGGTTCAAAGAGAAGTGTAGGTTTATAGTCTAAAGTACAGACTATAGCCATGAAGAGTTCTCAGGAAATTAGCTGATTGTAGCAGTTAATTAACCCAAATTTCCAATAAAATGCTTTAAAGATGCAAGGAGTGGTAATTTGGGATACAGTATTGAAAAATACTGTATCCCGGATAACTACCAGAATTTAACGTACAATGCGGTGATCAGTAATAAAGTGAGGATGATCAGCACCATGGTGGAAGGTTTGACTTTGAACATGCTTTTATCGAGTTCAAAAGCTTTAGGATTTATTTTTGGTCCGCTTAAGCTGACACCAATCATGAGCAGCATAGTGAATGCAAAAGACAAGCCCATGCAAATGTGGAACGGTATTTCAAAACCACCGTGACCATTACTGTATGCGGTGTAGAGCCAAGTGTTATTGCCCAATACTGCCGGGGCAAATTCGTTGAAAAACACCGACAGTACGAAGCCTGCAACAACACCTACTATGGCTGCGGGGCCAGTGGTTCTTTTCCAGAACATCCCCAGGAAGAACATGGCAAATACCCCCGGGCTGATAAAACCTGTGTATTTTTGGATATAGGTAAAACCACCAACACCACCAATTCCAAGAAGGTCATTCCAGGTAAACAATACGGCCAGGATTAAGCCGACAAAAACAGTTGCTCTTCCAATAAAGACAAGGTTTTTCTGTTCAGACTCTTTTTTGACGTATTTAGAATAGACATCCAGTGTGAAAATGGTGGATATACTGTTTACTTTTCCAGCAAGGGAGGCTACGATTGCTGCAGTTAATGCGGCTATGGAAAGTCCTTTCAAGCCTGTTGGCAGGAAAGTAAGTATGGCAGAATACGCGCCATCTTTACCACCGATCAGCTGAGGCAAGTGACCATTTTTGTACAAGACAAAAGCAGCGATACCTGGCAACATCACGATTACTGGCATGAGCAGTTTTAGCAATCCGGCAAACAAAATTCCTGTACGAGCGGTATGCAGGTCTGCACCCAATGCTCTTTGCGTAATGTATTGGTTGCAACCCCAGTAGTTCAGGTTAATAATCCAGATCCCCGCTGCATAAGAAGCAATTCCCGGAAAGGTCAGGTACTTACTAATCTCATTTTGGGAAGAGGCTGCTGTGGGTTTAGGGATGATCATCTTGAAATGGTCTGGCGCCTGCTGCATTAAAACATTAAAGCCGGCAAAGGCATTACTGCCCACGCCAAATTTCTCTCCAACTACACATAGGGCAATATAGGTGGTAACCAAACCACCAAAGATAAGCACGGCTACCTGGATCACATCGGTATAGGCCACAACTTTCATTCCTCCAAGAGAGATGAATAAGGCAAAGACCGCGAGTCCAATCATGATCAGGTGCAAATAGTTGCCGCCGGTAAGCCCATTAATAGCCACTGCACCCAAATACAGGATAGAAGTTAAGTTTACAAAAACATAGAGAAACAGCCAAAATACCGCCATGATCAATGCAACGGATTCATTGTATCTGGTTTTGAGAAATTGAGGCATCGTATAGATTTTGTTCTTCAAATAGACGGGTATGAACCATACCGCTACGATGATCAGGGCGATGGCAGCGATCCATTCATAGGCTGCAACAGCAACGCCCAGGAAGAAACCTTCACCACTCATTCCGATGAATTGTTCTGCAGAGATGTTGGAAGCGATCAAAGAGGCACCGATGGCCCACCAGGTTAGGGTGCCTTCTGCAAGGAAAAATGCTTTGGCATCGTGTTCATCCTTTTTCCTTTTCCTGTAGATGGAATATCCATAACCAGCTACAATGAAGAAGTAGATGATAAAAACTACGTAATCTGTAGTTGCTAAACTATTGCTCATAAGGTTAATATATATGGTTTGGTTAATTTCCGGATTTAGTGCGTATGGCTTTGGTAGTAAACCTCGTTCCATTTCAGTTCATTCCGGAACTGGTTTAAATTGGTGTGCTCGTCTATGCTTACATATTCAAGGCCAGCGATGTTCGCAAAATCATTTAAATGCTCAGCGGTTAAATTTTGGCTATAGCAAGTATGATGCGCTCCTCCGGCATAAATCCAGGCTGCACAACCGGTTTTCATATCGGGCTGTGGCTTCCACAGTACACGGGCAACCGGCAGTTTTGGAAGTTCGTATTTGGCTTCAACCGGATCTACTACATTAACCAGCAAGCGGAAACGGTTACCCATATCTACTACTGAGGCATTGAGTGCTGGCCCCGCTGCAGCATCAAAAACCAGGCGTACCGGATCTGCTTTGCCGCCAATACCAAGAGGGTGAATTTCACATCTGATTGGTCCACTGGCTATAGATTCATCTACTTCAAGCATATGTGAACCCAATACAAAGGAATTTCCTGGTTCAAAATGATAAGTATAGTCTTCCATGAAGGCATTTCCTCCGGCTAAACCACTTCCCATTACTTTCATGGTTCTCACCAGGGCAGCGGTTTTCCAGTCACCTTCACCGGCAAAGCCATAACCGTCGCGCATTAAACGCTGAACTGCTATGCCGGGAAGCTGAAGCATCCCATGCAGATCTTCGAAGGTATCTGTAAAGCCCTTGAATTGACCTGCCTGTAAAAAGTTGCGCAGCCCAATTTCAATTTTAGCTGCTTCGCGCAGAGACTGGTGTTGCGAACCACCTTTAACAAGACTTTCAGCCAGAAGGTATTGGTCTGCATATTCTTTAACCAGTTTGTCAACGTCACTGTCCAGGCTTTGGTTAATCACTTGCACAAGATCGCCAATGCCATAGGTGTTTACGGAATAGCCAAACTTAATTTCTGCTTCTACTTTATCTCCTTCAGTTACGGCTACATTGCGCATATTGTCGCCAAAGCGGGCAATTTTCGCACCTTGAAGATCATACCAGCCAGCGGCGGCTCTTAGCCATGTATTCAATCCTTCGCGTACCTGAGGATCTTCCCAATGCCCGGCAATCACTTTTCTGTTGATGCGCATTCTGGACATAATGAAACCAAATTCCCGGTCGCCATGTGCACTTTGATTCAGGTTCATGAAGTCCATATCCATCGTACTCCATGGAATATCGCGGTTAAATTGAGTATGTAAGTGAACCAGTGGTTTTTGAAGGATCTTTAAACCGCCGATCCACATTTTTGCAGGTGAAAAGGTATGCATCCAGGCAATAATTCCAATGCAGTTTTCTGCAACATTTGCTTCCTGACAGATTTTATAAATTTCTTCTGCAGTTTTCACAGTAGGTTTAAATACAATCTTTACAGGAATTTCGGAAGATTCGTTGAGTGCTTTGGAAATTTGAGCAGAGTGTTCTGCAACGCTTCTTAAAGTTTCTTCGCCATACAGGTGCTGGCTGCCAGTAATAAACCAGGCTTCAAATTGTTTTAGGTCAGTTGTCATTATATTTGGTTATTGTCCGTAATAGGAGTTTGCTCCGTGTTTTCTTTCGTAATGTTTTTTAATTAAAGCATCTTTCATTGGTTTTACTTCAGGCTGTACTTGTTCGGTAAGCAGGGCCATTTTGGCCAGTTCTTCCAATACAGCACTGTTATATACCGCTTTATCGGCTGTTTTACCCCAGGTAAATGGAGCATGGTTACCAACAAGGATCATTTCGGTCTCTTCGTAGCTGATCTGTTCCTGTTCCAGGTGCCTGATGATCTGATAGCCGGTTTCGTATTCATAATTGCCTGCGATCTTTTCATTGTCCATTGGCGGCGCGCAGGGTATGGTTGCGGTGGTGTGATCTGCATGTGTGGTTCCGTAAAGAGGAATTGCTCTCAACGACTGCGCCCAGGCGGTACCGTAGGTAGAGTGTGTATGCACAATTCCGCCTATGTTTTTCCAGTTTTTGTACAATACAGCATGGGTAAGGGTGTCGGAAGAGGGCCTGAGCTTGCCTTCAACAACATTTCCGTCAAAATCTACAATCACCATACTTTCCACGCTCAGTTCCTCATAAGGCACTCCACTCGGTTTAATGGCAAAAACACCAGCTTCCCGGTCTGCAGCACTTGCATTACCGAAGGTGAAAAGTACCAGTCCAAGTTTGGGGAGGTCCATGTTGGCTTTATAGGCCAGCTCCTTTATTTTTTGATAGTTACTCATGATAGGGGTTTTGTTCAATGTAATCTCCAAGAGAAAGGTATTGCGGATAACGTTTTGCATAATATTCTACGTTCTCTGCGATGGGCTGATATTCGGCATCGAAACCTCTGCCCATACCAACCATAGCTTCTTCTACTGTAGGATAGATCTCTGCAACTACAGCGGCAAACATGGCTGCACCTAATGCACAGGTATGTTTGAACTGGTGGATTCTGATGGGCATATTTAGTACATCAGCCATCATCTGCATCACAAAAGGTGATTTTTTTGCTACACCACCAATGCCTATTAAACCTTTAACAGGAATGCCCTGCTCCACAAAGCGGTTCACAATGTTCTTTGCGCCAAAACAGGTGGCCTCTGCAAGTGCTCTGAACAAACGGGGGGCATCGCTCCCCAGGTCCAGATTGAGGAGTGCTCCTTTAAGTTCCTGGTTCGCATCAGGTGTTCTTCTTCCGTTAAACCAATCAACGGCCAGTTCATGATCTGCTTCTTTAGGCAATAGGTTTGCCAGTCTGCTGAGTTCCGGAATGATCTTTTCTGCTATTTCTTCTTCCAGTGCAGTTGCAGTGGCTGCATCGATAAGAGCAGAATCCTGCAGAAGGTTCTTCAGTGGCCAGGATACGATGTTCTTAAACCATGCATAGGTATCTCCAAAGGCAGATTGTCCGGCTTCCAGACCCACCATTCCAGGAATAACAGATCCATCTACTTGTCCACAAATGCCTTTAACCAGTTTTCCGTGAAGATCCTCCGTAGGGGCTACTAAGATATCGCAGGTAGAGGTTCCCATCACTTTGCTGAGATAATATGGTTCAATTTGACCACCCACAGCACCCATATGGGCATCAAAAGCACCCACGCCGATAACAACATCTGTACTCAAACCCAATTTGTCTGCCCATTCCTGACTGAGATGTCCGGCAGCCTGATCCGACGTAAAAGTTTCCGTGAAGAGTCTTTGCGTAAAACCATCCAATAACGGATCCAAAGCATTGAAAAACTCATTGGGTGGTAAGCCTCCAAATTCTTCGGCCCATAGGGCTTTGTGACCTGCAGAACAACGCCCTCTTTTCATTTCAGAAATGTGTGTTGCTCCGGTGAGCAGGAAAGGAATCCAATCGCAATGCTCAACCCAGGAATAACAGGCAGAACGGACTTTTTCATCCACCCGCAACACATGGAGCAGTTTGGCCCAAAACCATTCTGAAGAATAAATACCGCCACAATAACTAAGATAATTGATCTCAAATTTCGTGGCATGTGCGTTGATTTGTGCGGCTTCTTTAACTGAAGTGTGGTCTTTCCACAACACAAACATGGCGTTGGGATTTTCCTCGAATTCAGGAAGGAGGGCCAGAGGTATGCCTTGCTCATTTACGGCAACGGGCGTAGAACCAGTGGTGTCTACAGCAATGGCTTTTACATCTTGCGGATGTACAGTCGCTTTGGCTTGCTCAATGCATTCCCTGATGGTTAATGTAAGCCCTTCGATATAATCAAGCGGATGTTGCCTGAACTGGTTCGAACCGGGATTACAATAGAGTCCTTTCTGCCATCGGGGATAATTAAAAACGGATGAAGAAATCTCTTCACCATTAGAGGTGTTGACCAGGACAGACCGGACTGAATCTGAACCATAATCTACTCCAATAACATATTGATCTTTTTTCATAAAACAAATAAACGTCTAATTAACGTTTATTTGTTTACTAAAAGAAATTTTTTGAGATTTTTCTTTAAAGCCTGTGGCTGAAGGCTTAAGTGGAAGGGGCGGGGATAAAGCTCAGGAAGTTCGGAAAATTGGTTTTATACCTTTTTTTGTCGAGTTTAAAATAGAAGGCTCCTTTTTTTGAATTGGATTTATCTTTTTCAGAAAGCTTGATCAATAATCCTGCTGCCGTAAGTTTCCTGATGAAATTTCTGTTGTCGATCTGGATATCATAGATGTCTTCGTACAAACTTTGTAGTTGAGGAATGGTGAATTTTTTTGGTAGCAGTTCAAAGAGCAGTGGATTATGTGCTGCCTTGTTCCGGATGGAATTTTTTGCCGTTTCTACCATTTCATCATGGTCAAAAATCAGTTTAGGTTTGTCTTTTAAAGGAAACCATTCTGCATGATAGCGTTCGCTGAGTTGTTGCTTATAATTGTTGATGTCGATCAGTGCAAAATAGGCTACTGAAACGGTGCGTTCTACCGGGTCTCTGGAAGGGTCGCCAAAAGCGTGGAGTTGTTCAAGGTATACGCCGTCAAGACCTGTTAAAGTGGTGAGGATATTTTTTGCAGCCTGGTCAAGGCTTTCTCCTGCTTTAACAAAACCGCCCATAAGGCTCCACTTATCTTTTTCGGGTTCAAAGCCCCTTTTGATTAAAAGAATTTTTAGTTTTTCGCCGTCAAAGCCAAAGATGATGCAGTCAACTGCAATTGCGATCTTGTCTTGTTCTGAATATGTTGTCATTCTGCTCGTTACTTACTGCTGGTAAAATTTAAATATTAATGTAACTATTAATTCTCAAA
>NZ_QAIL01000427.1 GCF_003061025.1 Pedobacter sp. HMWF019
GTATAATAATTACAATACCAAATATCATATAAGCACGCTGAATTTAACAGGTGCTTTAACTAAGCGGCTGACAATAAGCGGAGAAGGGAATTTGGGGATTGGAACAACTAGTCCGCAAGGAAGATTACAGATTTTAAAAAGCAACTTGTTTAGTGACAATTCAAGTACTAAAACAAGTATTGATAATTTATTGATACTTCAAAGTCCTTATGTAGGAACAGACCCAGCTCTGTATAATGGAACAGGCTATAAATGGGGTATACAGTTATGGGGAAGAAATGACCTTCCGACACTTGATGCATCAAAAGCGGCGGCAATATATGCAGTTAGCGAAGATGGTGAACTTGGATATAACAGGGCAATTGGATTGGCACTGCATACCTCACCATTTGATGGTGTAAATGTAGAGCGTCTGAGGATTTCTTCGAAAGGAGATGTGGGTATTGGAACGATCGACACCAAGGGTTATAAACTGGCTGTCGCGGGTAATATGATTGCGGAATCTGTAAAAGTTCAGCTTAAATCAGCCTGGCCGGATTATGTATTCAAAGATGATTACAAGCTCACAAGTCTCCAGGAAACCGAAAAACACATTAAAGAAAATGGCCATTTGCAGGGAATCCCTTCTGCTGCGGAGGTAAAAGCAGAAGGAATCGATTTAGGAGAGATGAATAAGAAGTTACTTCAGAAAATTGAAGAACTGACTTTATATCTGATTCAAAAAGATCATCAAAATGAATTGTTGAATAAACGAATAGAGAAACTTGAACAAGCTGCTCAAAAGAAATAATATGAAGAAAATACAGATTTTGTCATTCCTGTTATTCGCTGGAGTAATAGGAAACGCTCAAACCAATACTTTTCCAACTTCAGGAAATGTAGGGATAGGTAGTGTTACACCAATGGAAAAACTGGATGTTACCGGAAATATATTCCTAAGGAATATGGAAAATTTAGTTGGAGGTGGAGTAGGAATTTTATTCACCTCTTATGGTAACAGCCATCCGGGCCCAAGAATAAAGAGCTATCTGGATTATGCTTCTGGGGAACAGTCAAGATCGAGATTGGTCTTGAGTTCTTATTACGGAGGATATAAAGATGAGCTAACATTGATGGGGGGAAATGTCGGAATAGGTATAATAAATCCAGACGAAAAATTAGTGGTTGCTGGTGGTATAAAAACTATTCTAGATCCTATATATCCTGCAAAAAATGTTGCTCGTGTTATTCCTTTAGGGTTTTCTGGACCTACAGGAGCACAGAACTGGGCAATAAGAGGAGTGTACCAATATGGAAACGGTGTAGGATTGAATGCAGATGGTGGAGATTTGGATGTCATCAAATCCTTGAATGGCAATACCATTTTGGCTACAAAATCTGATGGTACTACACTTGGTAACGTTGGAATTGGTACAACAGATCCAAAAGGTTATAAACTCGCTGTAGCTGGTAATATGATTGCTGAATCTGTTAAAGTTCAATTACAGTCTGCCTGGCCGGATTATGTATTCAACGAGGATTATAAACTCACAAGTCTTCAGGAAACAGAGAAACACATCAAAGAAAAAGGCCATTTGCCAGGAATCCCTTCTGCTGCAGAGGTAAAATCAGAAGGAATCGATTTAGGGGAAATGAATAAAAAGTTACTTCAGAAAATTGAAGAGCTAACACTTTATATACTAGAGCAGAATAAGAGAATTGAAAAACTTGAACATAAAATAGAAAAGCCGAATTAAAATGAAGAAAATATTAATGATCTGTGTTTTGTTGATTTCATCTCTAGCAGGGTTCACTCAGATTACAACTGAGCAGAATGGATGGAAAACATCTGTTCTTGGGCCATTCAATGCAAGTGACTTGCAAGCCAGAAGGTATGAGATTGCTACTTTAGGTTATAACTCTTATCATTGGCAAACAGGTGGTTTGATTATAATAGAGTTATTTAGTAATTATTTCACCACAGGATATGAGAGGTATGTTGTTGAAAATGGCTATGAACAGGGCGCCAATTCAGGGCGCCCTGTCGTTAAATTGGTAGAGTCTCATGGGCTTAGTCATAGCGCTAAAATTACTTTAGGTACATCTTACGACTTAAGTACTTCATTTGCAGGAATGGTAAATAAAGCCCTACCAATATACCTTGATATTAGATATCGCGCTGGGTATATGGTTAAGATAACTCATTTGCAGAATAGGGCAGATCAACTTACAGATATCAACCAGATCAAAGTTAATAACACAGTTTCAGGATTAGATATTCCAGATTTTTTGGTTTCGACTATATTAGATAACAATTTGAGCTCTTCTAAGAATCTAATGGTTACTGGTGACGGGAATCATTACATTTCGAATGGAAGCTTAGCAATTGGTACAGCCGATCCAAAAGGCTACAAACTTGCAGTAGCAGGTAACATGATTGCTGAATCTATCAAAGTTCAACTACAGACTGCCTGGCCGGATTACGTATTTAAAGACGATTATAAACTCATCAGTCTTCAGGAAACCGAAAAACACATCAAAGAAAAAGGCCATTTGCCTGGAATCCCTTCGGCTGTAGAGGTAAAATCAGAAGGGATTGATTTAGGAGAAATGAATGGCAGATTACTAAAGAAGATAGAGGAAATGACATTGCAT
>NZ_QAIL01000428.1 GCF_003061025.1 Pedobacter sp. HMWF019
ATTTTGACCCGCTCGTTAAATTACTGATCGAAGCCCTCAGTACGGAATTATTCAACGTTTCCAATGATGTCCGTAACCTGGAAAACAGGATTTTGGATAAAATATCAAGAATTCTGGCCTCAGATACCCTTACCTCTGCCCTCCCGGCTCATGCCGTTTTACACGCGCGTCCTTTTGAACCCACTGAGGTTATAGAAAACACGACCCAGTTCTTTTACAAGAAAAAATTTAAGGAGGCTGCCGAAAATAGCAAAGAAAACACACTTGATGTCTTTTTCAGTCCCCTTAAACCTGTAACTGTTTATAATGCGGGGGTCGCCTTCTTTGCAAGTGGTCATAATTTATTTCAGTTAGACAGCCATCTCCACAAAACACTCGCTGCAAATACATTTTCTGGCAGCCATTTAAAAAACAACACGGCTTATGTCGGAATGGAGATTGCATCAGGTATAGAAAAACTAGACGGCATCAGCTTTTATTTCGATTGGAAGAACTATATAGTCAATGAAGAAGCTTATGATTTGCTTTCTCTATCTAAATGGACATTGAATGACCTTCCTGTACATACTTCCCTGAACAAATTTTTTCTGGATCATCAAAAGCATGGGGAAGCTGCATTTGAAAAACAAGATGTGCTCCATTTGCTTTCACAAGATGTTCATGCCTTCTATTCTAAAAGGTTTCTAACTATCGATCAGGAAGATCTTCTGCCTGCTCAAAATTATCTGAAACTTTATCCGGAAGAATTTGAACAACTCTTTCCACCCACCATGCTTGGATTGTTTAAGAAACCTATGATCTGGCTAAAAATCCAGTTTCCCGCTGCAATTACAGAGCAAATGCTGGAAGAAATGCACATTACCATCAATGCCTTTCCTGTGGTGAATAAAAGGTCAAACGAAATTAAACACAGGCTAAAAATGATGACCAATATCATTCCTGTTAAATTAGGTCCTAATGACCAGTTTTTATCCGTCAGCCAGCTCACCGATAAAACAGGATACACTTATCTGGAAATCCCGCACAGTCAGGATGAGGAAAACAATACAGGATCCTACTCTATCCGTTATGGAGGAACCGAAAGACTGGACACCAGGAATGCGAAGGAAGTTGTAGATTATCTTTTTGAACTGCTCCGAGATGAAAAAGCAGCCTTTTCTGCTTTTGGTTCTGATTTCCTAAACAGCTCTTTAAAGGATCTGGAACAAAACATCTCTATTATTGAACAAAAAACACGCACACAGCTCAGCAATATTAAAGAGATGCTCAATTACATTATTGTTAAACCTTTAAATGATATAGATATTATGTTTCTCGATTTCTGGACAACCAACGCGGAAATTGGTAATCAAATCCGCTCTGGAAGCCGTTTGCAGGCTTTTGAGAACAGTAAAGTTATACCTGAAAGCCTATACTTTTTAAGCAACAGCGTTGGTGGCAGATCAAGATTAAACTCTACAAACCGGGTTCAGGCTTATAAATATGGTTTAACCACAGGTGACAGGATCGTAACGAAATCTGATATTGTTAATTTTTGCTTTTATGAGCTGGGAAACAAGATCAAAGGGGTGGATATCCGTAAAGGTTTAATGCCCGCACAAAACCCAAAAGCAGGTTTTGTAAAAACAACTGATGTAATGATTACACCAGCAGCACAAAATGGCTTAAATAATGATGAATGGAACTCTATCCTTGCCCTGACCAAATCAAAACTGGAAAACAGAAGCATTATGAATATCCATTATCGACTTTTGTTAAACTGATCATTAAAGATATACCGTGTAGCCCAGATAAGAATTGCTGCTTTCGGCACCCAACGTTCCCAATTTATGCTCTTCGCTGGCGAGCAGGTTGATTTTTATTTCCGTTTCTGCCGGCATTAAATATGATACAGCTGTATTGATCAGATAGGCATATGCCGTGCCCGGCATAAAATAAACCAACCTATTGGTACTCGCCGGACCAATATGGATGGTCACTTCTTCCTCATCGGAATCGAAACTGCTGCCGATAATGGAGTCTATCCCTAGAGCACCTTGCCCAAGTTTAAATTGCATACCTTCCTCTACTGCCGTTTGTTTAAAGCAAGGTGTACTGTAAACTATATCGACGGGGATTTTAAAAAGTAGATTTAACAATTGTCCCAAAAATTTTACATCATTCCTTTTTTGATGTATGATGGGCAAAAGGTGCATCCATATGATGCCTTGTTCTTTATCAAAGAGCTCAAATTCTTTCCATTCAGAAGCAAAGATCCTGGTCAGATCACTATAGCTTGTTTTTTTATCCAGTCTGTTCTCATACAGCTCAAACTGTATCCTCAAATGGTTAATTTCTGCCTCAAAGGGCATAAAGAATCTCCTTGCGTCTTTCTCTTCTGCTCTTTTTTCCTGCACATCGGCAATCATTTCTTCCTCACTCATACCCGTACTACCTGATGGTGGCCGATGAAAAAGCCCCTCAGGCAGCATATCATAAAAACCTTCCCGGTTCACCTCAATATTAAGGCAATCTTTTCTTTTACTTTCAGAATAATAGAGAGAGTAATTACTGATTTCTTTTGCATAAGCACGTTTTTTAGGGCCTATTGGAATAACCGAGATCTGATCTGCCTGGAATTCATCCGTTTCTATCAATTCCGCGGCTTTAGCTGTTGCCTTGTAATCTGTGTTTAAATCATTCCTGAGTTCTAATCTTCGTTTCATCTATTTATTTTATACTTTATTCCCAGAGGGAGATATTCAAAATTTGTGTTTATTTTAAAGCATTCAGTAATCGTAAAGATTGTATTAATAATTGTACCAGTTTATGAAAAAAAATTAAGGTATTATAT
>NZ_QAIL01000429.1 GCF_003061025.1 Pedobacter sp. HMWF019
GTATTATATTCTTTAAAATCTTTTTTACAAGATACACCAAATAGCATTAAAGAACAGGGAATTATAAGCTTATATATTGATTTGTACTTATTAATCTGTTTCATTGTTTTTCATTTTAATTTGAGAAAATTGACAATTAGAACCTGGCATTTAAGCTTATTCCGTAACTACGCGTTGCAGGTGGCATAAAAATATCTACGCCGGAAAGGCCATTACCCGTTGACATGGTCAGCTCAGGATCGTAAGGTGCTTTTTTATAAAAGTAGATCAGATTTCTGCCTGTTAAAGATAATTTAAGGCTCTTCACAAAGCTATCTTTTAAGTCAAAAGAATAACCTAAAACCAATTCACGCAGGCGTACAGTTGTAGCGCTGTACATATATTCTCCGGACACTCCATTACGCCCACCAATCGTTTGGTACCAATTCTGTGCAGAAACTGTAGATATAGGATTTCCGTTAGGATCAACTCCGTTCACAGTAACACCATTTGCATTGCGAGCATCGCCACTGGCTTTGGAAACACCATAAAAGTCTAGCATCTGTTCGGTTACAGACATTACTTTTCCGCCAAATTTTCCATCTACTAACAGAGATAAATTGAAATTTTTATAAGTAAAATTGTTGTTCCAACCCAATTGCCATTTAGGATTTGGATTGCCAAGGTAACTGAAGTCTCCACCTTGAATAATTGGCTTTCCGTTTGCGTCAATCATTACTCTTCCTTGAGCATCATGTTGTAAGACTGTTCCATAGATGTCTCCAAAGGAGCCGCCAACATTCACCTCTGATTGATAGTTTGCGCCAGAAGCACCACTAAGAATGGCACTGCTTACCGTAGGAGACAATTCTATAACTTTATTTTTATTAAACGAATAGTTAAGAGAGGTATTCCATTTTAAATCCCCATCTTTCATGATGGTATAATTCGCCATAACCTCTACCCCCTGATTCTGAACATTTCCTGCATTTAAATAGGCTGATCCATAGAAACTAGGTTCCGGGGCTGCAATCAGAATCGTTTGATTGTGTGTGTTGGTTTTGTAATAAGTAAAATCAATTCCCAGTCTGTTCTCTAAAAACTTCCACTCTGTACCCAATTCGATAGATTTTGTTTTCTCCGGTTCCAGAGAAGAGTAAGGAGAAACATTACCAAGCGGAGTAAGGCCGCCTGCACCAATAGTAGCGATTCCGGGGTTACTTTGATAAGCAAGGGGTGCATTTCCAACTTCTGCATAGGAGGCGCGGATTTTTGCAAAACTCACGGCTTCAGGTAATTTGATCAATTGGCTTAATATCGCATTTGCACCAACTGAAGGATAGAAATATGAATCTCCGCCTTTTGTATAGGCTAAAGAAGATGCCCAGTCATTCCTTGCTGTGATGTCCAGGTATAAGGCATCATTATAGGCAATATTTGCGCTTGCAAATAAAGATTGAAACTGGGTGTGGTTTTCAAGTAAATCTCCTGATGATCCCGGATCTGTAATGGTGTTTTGGAAAGTAAATATATTTGGATAACGAAGGCCTATGTCCCCTGATGAAGCAAATTGCAAACCTTCAGTTTTTGTATCACGTATACTGGCACCAATCAAACCTGTTACTTTGAATTTAGTGCTCACGGGAACATTAAAATTGGCTAGTAAATCCGCGTATTTCTGAGTATTGACACTATTGGTATTTGCATAATTACCATTTGGTTTTGAAAGATACTGGGATGTACCTGCATAGAGTTTCTGGTCATACACGTCATTCACCCTATCTATACTTCCCCTTGCCTGAAGGTTAAACCAGGAAGTGAATGCATATTTAAGATTTCCATTTAGCAAAATACGATTTCTTTTTAAAGTATTTGGATTACGATTGACGATCCACCATGGGTTTTGTTGTGAATCATCATCAAAGGTTTGGGTACCATCTTTTACACTGGTGGTGATCCACTGTTGCTGGTATAACTGCGTTATTGGATTCAAAGCTTCAAATCCATTCTTATAACGTGAAATATCTTCTCCCCTTGGAAACAGATACAGACCTGTTAGCGGATTAAAGTAGAGACCAGCAAGGGGGCTATTTTCAATCTTCTGCGTAACATAATTGGTATTAACTTCAGCAGTAAGTTTGTTGTTTAAAAAATGACCAACTTGTTTGAAATTTAAATTATCTCTTGTCAGTTTGTTCCCAGGTTCAATGCCTCTGGCACTTGTATTGGCATATGAAATATAGGTTTGTGCTACTGAAGAACCAGTTGATAAATTAATTGAATTGGTGTAATTACTTCCGGTTTGGAAAAAAGTACTAAGGTTATCGTTACTGCTTCCATTAGTTATTTTTGGTCCCCAGCTGTAATACTTCTCCGAAAGTCCATAGCTGTTTTGAAACTGAGGTTTGAATGCAGCCTGATCAAAAGAGGCGCCAGAAGAGAAGTTAATTTCTGTTTTACCTTCCTTACCACTTTTTGTGGTGATTAGAATAACTCCGTTAGCTCCCTGGCTTCCATAAAGTGCAGCGGCAGAAGCGCCTTTTAAAACAGAAATACTCTCAATATCATCAGGGTTCAGGTTGGAAATTGGATCCCCTCCATCATAGGAGTTCGTGCCGCCATAAGCACTTCCCGGCTGATTGGTAGTCGAGTTGTTCATTGGAACACCATCGATTACATATAATGCCTGATTGTTTCCCACTAAAGACTTTGAACCCCTTAAAATTACTTTAGCAGAACCACCTACACCAGATGAACTGGAGGAAATTGTTAATCCGGCAACTTTTCCATTTAAGGAATTTGCAAGGTTAGTACTTTTAACTTTTGTTAATTCATCCCCTTTTATTTGCTGGCTGGAATAGGTAATGGATTTCTCGGATCTTTTTATACCAAGAGCAGTAACCACCACTTCCTGCAATTGCTGATTGTCATTTGCTAAAGTTACATTAATCGTTTTAGTAGAGCCCACAGTGATTTCCTGACTCACATATCCAAGATAACTAAAGACCAGAACATCGCCTTGTTTTGCATTCAGAGAGAACTGTCCGTTGGTATCCGTCTGTGTTCCGGTTTTTGTGCCTTTAATAATCACAGTAACTCCAATTAAGGTCGTACCTGTGTTGTCTTTTACTGTTCCGTGAACTGCATCCTGTTTAAATTCGTGAACAGAATTTGCTGCTATTTTTGCAGACCGGTGCATGAAGCTCTTTGCTGATGCTTCTGCATTCGTACTTGCAAAAGTACTGGCAGTAGCATAGAGCAGCAAAAAAGTACATTGTAATGTTTTTTTCATACTCGTAAGTTTATATTTGTTACCTTTTATCCCCTGCAAATTCTTATTACATTATGCAGGTATATGGAGTAATGCACTTAC
>NZ_QAIL01000430.1:0-26243 GCF_003061025.1 Pedobacter sp. HMWF019
TGAGCTATGCAACCGTACGGTCAACTGTAGCCGTTAGAGCCTGGGACCGGGGAGACTATGGAACCTCAATATTGAATTATACTGTCGGAATCATAGAATGTTTTCACTATGCCACCTTTGGGGACACCCATGCAGAAAGCGCTAAAAATGTCGTGTTTACGATGGTGGTTTCTGCAGGCATGGGTGCATTGGGTGCTGCAGGAGGAAGACCTGGGCTACCTGCGGAACCACCTCCAAGACCCAACCCTTTTGCCGGCTTGTCTGAAGCAGAAATAGACACTGCACTGAGCACAGTAGAAACGACTGGTCCCATACACCGGGTACCTGCGTCGGTAACCCAAACCACCACCACGCCATTATCTGATTTTGTACCGATCTCCAGATGGGGACGACCAGGACTAAGGCCAGGCGACTGGGTAATGCCAGGATCTCCAAGTTGGCTCAACTATTTCTTCTCTTTCAAATGGGATCCCAATCCAACCAATATCCGGGCACCATTTGCCAGCGGTGAAGCCTTCCTTGTACCACCGGAAAGTGTGACCTGGCCAAGAGGCTGGGGCCCTGACGGGGCTTTCAAAGGCCTGTTCGGACAGCGGGTATATACACCTGCCCCACCGCCACCAGCATTACCACCAGCACCAAGACCATAAACCTATTTAAAATACAAAGTCATGAACACCAATCAACATCAAAAACCTAATTTCGTTTTAGGCAGAATAACAGACTTCACCGGCAAACCTATAGAAAACCTGGTGGTCGAAATCTACGATCAGAACCTGCGTTCGGGTGTGCTTTTAGCCGAAACCAGCACCAATAAAAACGGCCAGTACAAAACCAGCTGGCAGCAAAGCCAACTCAGCGGCCCCAATCTCCGTACCGCAGACCTGGCATTGAAAGTCTACACCCCTAAAAAAAGGGTCCTTGTCTATGCCTCCCCGCTAAACAAAGTTCGCTTCAATGCCTCCCCAAGCGAGGTGATCGATGTTGCGCTACAGGAACCTATTCAAGACCACCTGATCGAATTTGATGAACTGCTGAAAGAAGTCACTTACCTGGCGGCAAACCTCGCCATTGCCGATCTTCAGGAAAGCACCGACTACCAGGATGTCAGTTTTCTGTCTAAAGAAATCGGAATCAAACCCGAAAAGATCGAACACCTGATCCTGGCACACAGAATTCAGGCCATTTCCAAAATAGACCCGGATTTCTTCTATGCTTTACTACGCGAAAACACCTTATTGCTCAGTGATCCTTCGCAGAACCTGCCGATCCGACTTTCCATTGGCTTGCAGAGCCCTCCAGAACCTTTACTGCTGGAAGCTGCATTGAAGGAGACCGATACCCTCAGTCAAACGGTAAAAACAGCCATAAAAGGCCAGATTGTCAATCCCTCCCTGGAAAAACGCTTCAAAAGAAACCTGGAACTGCTCCAAAGCTTTAAAAAAAGAGCAGAAAAATACAGCACAGAGCAACATACAGAAAAGATCCTCAGCACTATTGGCCGTTTCCTGCTGGATGGCAAAGTACAGGAAGTCAAAAAACTGTTTAAGGAAAACAGAAACGACCTCAATGCCTTCTTTGACAAAGTAACCAATCCGGCCTTTTTCTCCAGTAATGCTCGGGCTGCAGATGTAAAGACCAGTATTGCCATGGGCCAGTTATTTGGTTTTGGCAACGAAATCATCCCTCATCTAATGAAATCAAGGAAGATCAGTAAGCCAGAAGACATCAGAAAACTGGCCAGCTTGAATAAAACAGAATGGCTAACAGAACTCACCAAAGCCAATGGAAGCAAAGCACCAACGGCAGAACAAAAAAAGGCATTAAGCTTTTACGCCTCCACTATGGTGCGTAAAATGGAAAAAGCCTACCCTACAACGGCTTATGCCGCTCAGCTGAAACGGGAAAAAAGCACTGTATTTAAAACACAGCGTCAGATCCTTGACTTCCTCAATAAAAACGAAGACTTTAACCTCGCCAAAGATGCAATCCAGGAAAATCAGCCTTACAGCAATGAATTGAAGTCCATACAACGCATCTTTAAACTCACACCAAGTTACAGCAAGACCAATGCCCTGCTGAAACAAAACATCCATTCTTCGCACCAGATCGTCGCCATGGGCAAAACCCGTTTTCTAAAAACGGCTGCACCAGCGGCTAACATTGAACCTGCAGAAGCTAAGGAAATGTTCCGCAAAGCGGAGAGTACCAATGCCGCTGCCATGATGAAGATCGGAGAATTGCAGGCTACCTTACGCGCCGCAGATATTGCCTCGTTGAAAAACAAAAACCTCTCTCTTAAACTTGAAGCGGTGAGCAAAGACTTTCCGAACCTCAAATCTTTATTTAAAGTAACCGATACCTGCGCCTGTGAAGAATGCAGATCGGTGTACAGCCCGGCAGCTTACCTGGTGGAGATTCTCCAGTTCCTGCATCAGCGCAGTGTGACCGACATCAATACCCATGTTACTTCCAATATCGCCAAAGACGTGTTATTTGAACGCCGGCCGGATTTGGGCGAAATAGACCTGAGCTGTGCCAATGCAAATACTTCCCTGCCCTATATCGACCTGGTTTGTGAACTCCTGGAAGAGGCCATTGCACCCGATCAGGGCATCAATTATCACGGAAAACTTTCTGACGGGCCCGACCAGTATACAGGTACTATTTCCGCTGCCCTACTGGCTAAACTCGTGGCCAAAGGGCTTCCTGTAACCAATAAAGCGCAAATCTTCCATACGGAAGTTCCCTCTGGGAGCTCAAGTACCACTTTACCACATTACCTGCGGGACAGCAAGGCTGTATGCAAAATAGAAACCACAGGCACCGACAAATATAAAGTTTACCTGTTGCGCCAAACTCTGGCTCCTGAAGATGAACTGGCAGCGGCACCAGCTTACGTAAACCAGAAAGCCTATGATCAACTGAAAAACAACACCTATGCCTTTGGCCTGCCCTTTGACCTCAACCAAGTCGAAGCGACCGCCTATTTCAGCCGCTTTGATCTCTTCCGGGCCAACCTGATGAGCGATTTCAATTTGACAACAGTAGCCATTACATCGGCCATGGCTGCTGAAATCCTGGGTTTAACCGACAGCGAAAGTACCCTCATTACTACATCTACACCGAGTATTGCGGCTCAACAGCTGATCTGGAACACGCCAGCGCAATGGGACAGTCCTGCAGTGAGCGGAAATGTTGTGGATTATATGAAGAGAGTAGATCACTTTCTGGATAAAACCGGACTGAGTTTTAGTGATCTGAGCCTGCTGCTCACCCTGCAATATATCGATAATAGTAACAACTTATACGTTTACAACAAAGACCTGACCTGCGATACCAGTCAGAAAGAAATTGCGAACCTGGACGAAAAAGTTTTGGACCGCATCCATCGTTTTCTGCGCCTCCAGAAAAAAACAGGCTGGAAATTTCAAACTCTTGACAGCATCATCAGCCAGGGCACAGCCGGCACTATTGATCTGGTCTTCGCTGCTACAATGAAAAAACTTGCAGATCAAACTGGCTTAAAAATAGACGAACTGATTGGTTACTTTGGCCATATCTACTATACGCCGGTCAACAACCTGGTGCCCCTTTACCAACAGATCTTCTTAAACAAAGCCAAAAACGGTGTGATTGATGAAGGTCTGTTGCCCGAAAAAGTAAATGGCAGCCAATTGCTAACCACGTACAGCAACAGTCTTTCCATATGCCTGCAAATGAAAACAACAGATCTGGAGAAACTCTATCCTTTGCTACCAGATGCGACGTTAAACTTCCCTAATCTCAGTTACCTCCTGGGCGCCTCCCGGCTGATCAAAAAACTGCACCTGAAAACGGATGATTTTCTGATCCTGCTGGACATGACTGGCATCAATATTTTTACCGGACCCCAAAAAATGCTGGATTTCATCAACCAATGTACCCTGCTCCAGTCAGCCCCATTGAAACCGGCCGACATCCAGTTTATGCTCCAGCACCAGGCAGCTAATTTGAGCGACCGGGAACTGAAAGAGGATAAAATTCTGAACAACCTGCTGGCGCTACAAAAAGCCTATCAGGACAATTTTAAAGCCAACCAGTCCAAGTTTAATCCAGATCTGAGTGCAGAAGAACAACAGGCGACCCTGCAAGGTGAACTGTCTAAACTCAGCGTTTTAAGCGATGATGATGTCAAAACCATTCTCCAGTTTCTGAATAAAGTATATGTTACTGTTGCTACAGCAAAGGCCTTTATCAACAGTAAATTATCTTCAATTTTTGACACCACCAATATTAATTCGGCATTAGATGCTTTAGACGCCGCAACAGGAACCGACAAGGACTTGGTGAAGGCCCTTTTAGATGCCATTTCCGATTATCAGCTTTTAAGTGGAAAACAAAGCATCCTGCAGCAAAATCTGATCACAGCCTTTAAATCAGATCCGGATACCATCAATGTGGTCTTACAATATGCAGAATTGAAACAGCCGGCACCTGGATCAGGTCTCCTCTCGGATATTCTGATTTCAGATACTCTAATTGACACCGATCCAAGCCATGTTTTTCCAGTGCCCCCTGCACTGAACGCGGCTGCTTTCCCCAATCATTACGCCAGTTTCAGACTGCTTCATAAGTTATTCCCATTATTAAGCTCCTTTAACCTAAGCACCAAAGTCTTAAGCTTTTATTTCCAAAACAACAGCACTTTAAACTGGTTTACTTTTGACAGTATCCCTTATACCACAGGCCAGACCGTGATAGACCAGCAAGGCTATGCAGACTTTGTCCAGTTCCTGGCTATAGACCAGCAATACCCGGCGATTCCAGATCCTGCAGATGCAGCTGCTTCCATCTCCTTTTTAAGCCTTGCAGCTCTGCTTTTACCCGGCGCTACCACAACGAGAGATCAGTTTTTACGCACACTATCTATATTGACCGGCTACGACCAAACAGATTTGGATACCATTGACAATTATCTGTTTAGCCCATTCAACCTAAACAACTACACCAAAATAAAAACCTGGAAGCGTTTACTGCAGGCAGCAGCAAATCTGAGTATTTTAGGTATTGAACTTGCACAGGCCCTTCAATACATCAAACCGGTTTTAAACGATGCAGATGTCCGTACGCTCCGGGCCGCTTTAAAATCCCGTTATGAGGAAGACACCTGGCTCCTGACCCTCAAAGACATTATGGATGACATCCGCCCTCAAAAAAGGGACGCGTTGGTGGCTTACCTTTTGGCCATCAATCCAGATATCAAAAATACAGACGACCTCTATGACTATTTCCTGGTCGATGTAGAAATGGAAGCGGTCATGTCCACTTCACGCATTGTGCAGGCACATGGCACCATACAACTTTTTGTACAACGCTGTCTGATGGGGCTTGAACCCAAAGCCGCGGCAGATCTGGACGACGATGCGAGCTGGACACAATGGGCCTGGATGAAAAACTACCGGGTTTGGGAGGCCAACCGAAAAATATTTCTGTATCCGGAAAACTGGATTGAGGCAGAATTGCGTGATGAAAAATCCTTCCTGTTTGAAGAACTGGAAGATCAACTGCAGCAAAACGAACTGACGGCTTTTACCGCCGAAGATGCCCTGATCAATTACCTTGAAAAGTTAGACAACCTGGCCTTTTTAGAAGTCATGGCCACCTGGTACCAGACCGACATCACCACCATGCACGTCTTTGCACGCACCAAAGGCGGCGATCCGGCCAAATACTATTACCGCAGGTTTGAACAGGAACGTACCTGGACCCCTTGGGAAAAGGTAGACATGGACATCACCGGTGACCAGCTCCTCGCTTTTGTACGCAACAACCGGCTTTGTCTGGCCTGGCCCGTGTTTACCGAAGTCCATGACCCGAATCAGGGCTCTACCCTGCCCGATACCGCTGACAGTTCAGAGCAAAGCATCGACAAACCCCGTAGAAAACTAAAAATCCAGTTGGCCATCAGTGAATTCGCAAACAAACAGTGGCAGCCTAAAAAGGTGTCGCAGGATGGTATTATGACGCCAGACACCTATGTCACCGATGATCTGCCTACAGACCGTTACAACATGATCTATGCAGAACAGTTGCAACAGGTGCAATTTTTCAGAAGTGGTTTTGAAGGAGAATACGAATTTCAGCAGATCAGCGGAATTTTTAACCTGACCGGTTGTAAAGGCTACCCGGAACTCATTTTTCAGGGCAGCAAAGACTTTAATGATTTCTATCCGGACTTCAGGGATACCCTGCTCAAATCACAGCGTTATGACGAGTGGAACCAAATCCCCGGGGATGACCTGAGTGTGAGGAACGGCATGTCGCCCACCAAATTTTACGAAATCCTGCACCAAACCCCAGGCAATTTCAGGCTCAGTTACCCGCATCAGTTCACCAATATCGATTTGCTGGTGCTGCTGTTTGAATACCTGGCCATGATCCTGGACGGTGAATCTGGCGGTAACGAACACTATGCCTATGTGGCCAACAGAGGAAGAAAGATTAAACTCGCCCTGGGTACCATGCTGCCTTATTTTATGGAAGACAGCGCGCATGCCTATGTGATCATCCCTGGTTACTATCAAAAAGATAAAACCCGTTTTAAAGACAGAGTTATTTTCTCCGACAGAGATGAACGCACCGCTTCAGACATTTTTAAACTGCTGAAAGACATCAGTAACTTCATCAATAAATATGCGGCTATTGTTACTGAAAACTTCCCAACTGATTTGACCGCTTTTGCCCATACCGTGATCACCGATCCGGATTTTCAGAACATCCTGACCGAATTGAGTGCTTATGAAGGTTTTGATAAGTTATATGATGCTTTCATTGGCGCAAGCGGCAATCCCGAAATCGACAAAGTATTAAAGCAGTTGAGAGATGCGAATGGTTTGGAATACGGAGAAGAATTCAAAAACATGTACCACCCCTTAGTTTGTGCTTTGCGTACGGTCCTTTACAAAAACGGCGTACCTGAACTGATGAAAAGGGAAACCCAGCTGATGAAAACCGCCTTCGATTTCAAAAGCAATTACCTGCCCAATCCGGATGTCGTTCCATTGGGTCAGATCATCAAAAACAACGGCAACAAAACGTTGAGTTACCCTGTTGAGGACCTGGATTTCAGTAGTGATGGCAGTTACAGCATCTACAACTGGGAACTTTTCTTCCATGTGCCTTTCCTTCTGGCTACCCGCCTGACTCAAAATCAGAGCTTCGAAGATGCATTGACCTGGTTCAATTATATGTTTAATCCAACGGGTGCCTTATCCGGTGATGCCCCTCAGAAATACTGGGTCACCAAACCTTTTTATTTAAATCAGGATGCCGATTATATCGCCCAGCGCATAGACACCATCCTCTATAGTGTTGCAGGCCCAACTTCCACAGAAAGAACCCAACTGGAATACGCGATAGAACAATGGGCTGAAAATCCATTTAAACCGCATGTCATCGCTAAATTCAGACCGGTAGCTTATCAGAAAGCTTTGCTGATGAAATACCTGGATAACCTGTGTGAATGGGGAGATAATTTGTTCAGACAAGATACCTGGGAGGCCATTGGGCAAGCGACACAGATGTATATCCTTGCAGATAAAATCCTCGGCCCCAAACCTAGAATTATCCCGCCTACAGTTCCTGCGCCTTATGAAACCTATAACCAATTGGAGCGTAAACTGGACTCTTTTGGCAATGCATTAATCAACATGGAAAATATGGTTCCGGATTTGACTGTTCTGCCGGAAAAAGGAAAAGAATTGCCTCCGCCACCGGTTACACTTGCGATGCTTTACTTCTGTATCCCTCAAAACGACCAGATGCTAACCTATTGGGACACCATTGCAGACCGTTTGTTTAAAATCAGGAACAGTCAAAATATTGATGGTGTAGAACGCAGTCTGGCACTATTTGCTCCGCCAATTGATCCGGGAATGCTGGTTCGTGCAGCCGCTGCAGGTCTGGATATTTCTTCGGTAATCGCTGGAATGAATGCCCCAACGCCGTATTATCGCTTCAATGTTCTGGCTGGAAAAGCCACAGAACTGGCCCAGGAAATTCGTGGGCTGGGTAATGCACTGCTGCAAAGCTTAGAGAAAAAAGACGCGGAGGCCATGTCCTTGCTCCGTAGTGAGCTGGAATTGAAAGTACTGAATGCCGTGCGTGACCTTAAAGTGCTTCAGATTAACGAGGCTGCTGCGCAGATAGAAGTTTTGAAAAGGACGCAACTGGTAACACAGGAAAGAGTACAGTATTATGGTGCAATTGAAAAGATCATTTCCAACGAGCAACTGAACCTGGATAAACTGGATCAGGCCGTGGGCTGGCAAACTGCAGCAAATATTGTGGCCACTTTAGGCAGCGGCCTGGCCTTGATTCCTGATTTTGCTTTAGGGGTTTCCGGATTTGGAGGATCGCCCCACGGCGCTGCCAAATTTGGAGGAAGCGCACTCGCACACAGTACCGATGCGATTGCTAAAGGTTTAGGTATATTTAGTACAATTGCGACTTTTGAAGCCAATAAAGCTTCTATTATGGGTGGTTATGACCGTCGCTATTCGGATTGGAAATTACAGGAACGTTTGGCCATTAAGGAATCTGCTTCGATTGATCAGCAAATTACAGCCGCGCAGATCCGCAAGGATATTGCCACTGCAGATTTGAAAAATCAGGACCTTCAGATCGACAATACGAAAAAAACAGATGACTTTATGCGGTCCAAATACACCAATAAGGAACTGTACGACTGGATGGTTGGACAAATTAGTTCCGTATATTTTAAATCTTACCAGATGGCTTTTGACATTGCTAAAAAAGCGGAACGTTGTTACCGTTTTGAATTGGGCAGCGACGATACTTTTATTGCTTATGGTTATTGGGACAGCATGAAAAAAGGCCTGCAAACTGCAGATAAGCTGATCTATGATCTAAAACGCATGGAGACCAGTTATATCGACAAGAATAAACGGGAATACGAAATCACTAAACACGTGTCTCTGCTTCAACTCGATCCTTTGGCTATTTTGCGTCTAAGATCTTCTGGAAGTTGTGATTTTGACATCCCCGAGGCTTTGTTTGATCTGGATTATGCAGGTCAGTATTTCAGACGCATCAAATCAGTGAGTATTAGTTTGCCTTGTATCGCCGGCCCTTATACTTCCGTAAGTGCTAAACTGTCCTTAGTGAATAACCGATATCGTAAGTTGACCAATCCCGACAATATCGCCACTACAGGATATACCGAAGACCCGGGAAATGACGAACGTTTTGTGTACAATGTGGGTGCGATACAGTCTATTGCCGCCAGCAATGCGCAGAATGACAGCGGAGTTTTCGAGTTAAACTTTAAAGATGAGCGCTATCTCCCATTTGAAGGTACAGGTACGATCAGCAGCTGGAGGTTAGAGCTTCCTGCTTCTGAAATCAGGCAATTTGATTACAACACGATTGCTGATGTGATTGTACATATCAAGTATACCTCTCGCGAAGGTGGCTCTTCGTTGAAAGGGTTGGCCAACGCTTCTTTAAAAGACCGGCTGGACGTGATCAGGCAGCAGCTTTCGAAAGAAGGTTTGCATGTAGCGGTCAATGTGAAACACGATTTACCGAACCAGTGGAATTTGTTAAAAACTGCTGGTCATGTCGATTTAACGATCGATTCGATGCGATTGCCGTATATGGCGCAGATGCTGAACCCGGTTATCGAAGAAGTGATGTTTGTGGCCAAGGTAACGGGAAATCCTGCAAGTTACGCTATCCAGGTAGATGCCGCGCCATTGAATCTGGCCAGAGTAGACGCCTGGAAGCTCTGCCAGGAAACCAGCACATCCATAACCTTAGGTACTTCCTTCAACTTAGCCATCTCCACAGCTCCGTTGAAAAATCTGGAAGAACTGATATTAGTGGTGAAGTATAGCTTTAGTTAGTTATTACTAAACAAACCCGCAGAGTGTCCTCTGCGGGTTTACTATACAACTTCATTCTCCCAAATACACGGTTGTACTTACCTGGCTTCCTGTTTTATTCACAAAATGCATCCAACCATGCACAGTATCTCCCGCAAAATTCTTGTCCATTTGTAAATGGACTTCTTTTGCAGAACGCTCTGCCGCGTTTTCAAAAGTCAGGTACTGTTCTTTCTGAGGATTGTAGAAAATCAGGTTCATCCGGTCTTCCCGATCACGATACTGGATTCTGGTGGATTACCCCATCTGATGTAAAGAATATCGTTTTGTTTCGGGAGTATTTCCAAAACCCAGGAAGTAACCAACGCTCCCCTGCTTAAAATCACTTTTGCATAATCTATTTGATAATCATCTGGCCCTGTGCCAAGCATGGCTTCTGTCAGGTGATAGGATAACGCTCGGTTTAGAGGCGTGGCATTGTATTGCCCGCTTTGATAGCCGATATTGATAAAAGGCTTCAAAGGCTTTAACCAATTCATGGCTACTCCAAACTTTGCTCTTTGATTGAGCTGTCCGTATGTTGGTTGTTTCTTTGAAGGCCTGGGAAGGCTCCTGCCCACTTACAACTTCCTAGAGCAGCAGGCAAGGACAGACAAAGATAGGCACAAACGATCAAAATCAGGCATTATTTTATATCAATCCTTCATTCCTTGGTGTATTTTACAGTTCTAGGGGCAAGAGGAAACCCCTCGAAGACTGGACAGCATAGCACTCTCTTCATTCCAGCTGCTCTAAAACCAATCCTAGCGTCAAACCCGTATACCTGCAAAATTCTTCTACAGTCAAATTATCATTACGGTTCTTATTCAACTTCGCCTTAATCGCAGCCACCAGCTTCTGGGCAGCAGTTCTGCCCTTACCAGTCAACACCTGCACGTCCTTTGTATACACAAACAACCTTGCCATAACTCACCCCTTTCTGTATACATTAAATATCCTGGCGCAACTGGCCATCAATTTGGTATCATTATCTGAGGTTGATTCCCAGGTGTTTTGAAACCCAGATAAAATAGAACAAAAGATGTTGGCTATCCTGGGCGATTTTTCCACCGAAGACCATGAACTCATCTTACAAGAGATTGTTCAGGAAATAGAAAATCGGAGTAATGGCGAGTTAGAACAAGGAAGATATTTAAAACAATTGCGCATTTTGATGCAATTGCGTAACTTACATAAAGATTCATATTAATAATATGGCACTAACAGGAAAAATATTCAAAGAAAAAAAAGGACATCTTGTACATCAGAGGCGAGATTAAAGGTAAAATGGAAACAGCCTTGGAAATAGCTAAAGAATTAAAAAAAGAAGGCTTATCCAATGAATTTATCGCCAAAACTACCAAACTCTAGATTCAGGAAATCGAAGCGCTCTAATACCCTCCTCCTAGTTCTTCCAATTCATGGAAGACCGCGCGCAAAACACTCCAATTTTCTGCGCAAAACTACAAAATAAGATATTAAAACCCACATTATAGGAAAGCTACATCAACAATCACCAAAGCCTTCCCTTTCACCACCCTCCCAGGTCTGCGCCCAAGAGCTAACCTAATTCCCTCCTCTGCAATTTGCGACGAAAAACCCTTGTACTCTGCGGAAAGGCCTCAGAGATCTGGGCGCTCTTCGCGCCCCTGATATCGTTAGCCTTGAAGTAGAGTACAAGGGTTTTTCAAAAAAATTCACCTCCCAACTAATTACCTTTAATCTTAATCAGTAAATCGTCCATTTCCTTTACCTTTTCCGGAAACTGCTTTGCCAGATTTTGCTTCTCACCAATATCAGATTTCAAATTATACAACTGTGGTTCTTTTGAATTACCAGATTCAATCCCCACATCTTCCATATAACTTGCACCCGGATGAGGCTGTATATACTTCCAATCGCCCTGAATAACAGCCGTTGCATCCCTTTGGCCCTGTTCAATCAATACCTTACGTCCCGTTTTATCCTTCCCTAAAAAAGCAGCCAGCAAATTCTCACTATCTCTAGCCTCCCGGGCAGGAATACTTTGCTTCAACAAGCCAGCAAAAGAAGCCAGTAAATCCATTTGACAAACCAGCGCATCAGAAACCTTACCCTGTGTCCTACCGGGCCAGCTCACAATAAATGGCATACGTGTACCTCCTTCTAAAGCACTATATTTTCCTCCCCTCAATGGGCCTGCAGGATTATGCCCATTTCGCATGGTCACGGCACCATCCTGATAACCATCATCCAGTACCGGGCCGTTATCACTTGTAAAAACGATCAGTGTATTTTGATCCAGCCCCAAAGACTTTAACTGTTTCATCAATTGCCCAATGGTCCAGTCCAATTGCAAAATTGCATCACCACGGTACCCTAACCCACTTTTCCCTTTAAACTGCGTAGCAGGCATGCGCGGCACATGAGGCTCCGTTAGCGTATAGTAAAGAAAAAAGGGTTGTTTCTGATGTTCATCTATAAATTGAGCCGCTTTTTCCATAAACGTACTCGACACTTCCTCATCCACCCAGCGTGCCCGATGACCGCCACTCATAAAACCTATACGGCCTATGCCATTAACAATCGTGTTGTCATGCCCCTGACCAGGAGAAGATTTCATTTTTAACAATTCCGGGTGTTCTTTACCCGTTGGGTCATTGCCAACTTTCTTCTGATAATCCACCTCTATAGGATCAGCAGGATCCAAAGCTACAACCCGATGGTTTTCCAAAAAAACCGTGGGTACCCTGTCTGCTGTTGCCGGAAAGATAAAAGAATAGTCAAAACCAACCTCAACAGGTCCGGGTTTAACTTCTCCATTCCAGTCCTTTTCTACTTTTTCCCCCAAGCCCAGGTGCCATTTACCTACAATAGCAGTAGCATACCCCGCTTGCTTAAACAATTTAGGAAGCGTTATTTTGTCCTGAGGCACAATTAAAGCTGCATCACCCGGTAATATTCCGGTCCCTGTGCGTCGCCATGGATACTGTCCGGTCATTAACGCGTATCTTGAAGGCGTACAAGTAGCAGAAGTAGAATGAGCATTGGTAAAACGCAAGCCCTGCTGTGCCAACCGGTCCAGATTAGGGGTATGTAATTTGGTTGCCCCGTAACAACTAAGATCCCCATAACCGAGATCATCAGCATAAATATAAATCACATTTGGTTTTTGCTGCGCAGTGGCCGGCAACAAAACCGACAAGACCATAAACAGACTAAAATATATCTTTTTCATGCTTCGGGATTAGATTTTGTTTCTATAGAAATTATTTTCAGGAATAGCCTGTCTTTTGATAGACGGCCCTTCCCATTCCAGTTTAAGATTCCGTTTTTTAATTGCCGAACTGGCAAGGTAAGACAACTGAAAAGGATGCATCCCTGCTTTTAAATAAACTTTTGCAGTTTTCACCTCAGCCCCTTGATATCCATAATCTTCATCAATTAGCGCAGCTGCGTGCAAACGGAAAAAGGATTTGGTATCTGCATTTAAATAGAAAGTATATTCCCCATCTGCAGGAACATGCAGATAACCCTTAAAAATATGAACAGGGTGTTTATTGAGGGTATGGTTTCCAATAGCTTTAACCACACCTTTTTCTGCAATTTTCAGGGTAGATACATCAGGTATCCAGCTAAACTTTCCATCATATGACTCCGTTTGTATACCCTGAACCACCTGTTTAACCTCCGTAGCTGGAATAAAAGCCGTGTCATAGGGTCTTGGCGCCGAAGCATCTGCCTGTCTTACCTGCAAGACCTTATCTTTCATAACCTGCTGGAGTTTAGAACCGGCAGTCAGGCGGCCAGCCAGGTTTTTAGTCTGCCCGGGATCATTAACCACATCATACAATTCAAAATCATCCTCGGCCGATTGAATATTATAACGCACACCAACGGTATCGCCCATCCGGATCATCTGCATCTGGTTGCGCTGCCGCCCCCTGTGCTCGGGTGCAAACTGTTTAAAACCAGGTGTTTTTCCTTCTTCAAAATATTCTACATAGACCAGGCTCTTTTTTTGTCCTTTCTTTTTAAGCAGCGAAGGCATTAAGGAAACACCATCCGTTCTGGTTGGAGCAGTTATACCGGCTGCATCTGCAAAAGTGGGCATCCAGTCGTAAGAAATATTAGGCGAATCGACGCGACTACCTGCCGGAATGTGTTTAGGCCAGGAAACAATGACCGGCATTCGCAAACCACCTTCCCAGCAATCCCTTTTTATCCCGTCAAAAGGGCCAAAACTACCAAAAAAGGTAGGTTCATATTTTTTAGGCAGATAGGACTCAATGGATGGCCCATTATCAGAAGAAAACACCACGATGGTATTGGAATCGATATGCAGGTCTTTTAACAATTGTACCAGATCTCCCACCTGATGATCAATCCGGCTCACTACGGTAGCGTATCTTTTATAGGTATCTTCATAGGGTGCATTGGCATATGCGGGGTCAACCCAGGAATCTATCGTTCCAGAAGCTGTATTGATCATGTGCCCTGGCGTTCCCAGCCATTGTAAGCCTCCTTTTAACCCGACACCTTCAGGATAAGCCTGTGTAGGCAGTTCCAATACCGCATGTGGCGTATCATAAGCCAGATACATAAAAAAAGGCTGATCTGCCTTTTTACTGTTTTGATGTTTAATAATCCAGTTTTTTGCCGCTGCAGTCCAAAGGTCTCCGGTATAGCACTTATCAAAATCCTTACTCTTTTCTGTATAGTTATCCCAAATTTCTTTTTTGCCCCGGTACAGGCCCTCTTTAGGGTAATGTTCATGGCCATCGCTGTGCCTCATATAACCAAAATACTCGTCAAAACCTCTTTTTAACGGATGGGCGGGCCAGTCTGGCTTTTCATTTACACCCTGTAATCCCCATTTGCCGATAGCCGTGGTTTGATATCCGGCCTGTTTTAAAACATTAGCCAGGGTATAATTGTCTTCCAGGGCTTTATCAAATTGATTGTCCCTCACATTTGCATGGCCTTGGCTAACCCCAAGCATAATAGAGGCACGTGAAGGCGCACAAACTGGAGCTGCACTATAGCTTTGGGGCAGAACAGCACCCCCCGTAGCAAGTTGATCAAGATTTGGGGTAAGTTCCCAAGGCTCATTTTGCTTATTTGCCTGAGCCCTTTGTTCCTGAAAAAACACCCCTAAATCTCCGTAACCAAGATCGTCGGTGAGTATAAATATAATATTTGGAGGATTATCCTTTTTTTTCTGCGCAGCAGCAGGAACACTTGCAAGTGCTGCTACAACAAGTAAAGCATAAGTTTTTAAACGGTTCGAATTAATAAGATCTAACATTCATGTGGTTCATTGATGTGGCTAAAGCCACAAGTTAACCAGAATTTAGATCTGCCAAAGATAAAATATTTACACAAACGATTGCATGAAATACGTTTGTGTAAATATCAATGCTAGAGGGCACTTTTTAAGGGGGTGTATTTCACTTTCTTCAGGATATACCCTGCATTAGATGCGCCCGTTTTAAAATAGACCTGATTCATTGGTTTCTGAGGAAAAAAGACATCAGTCATTACGGTCAATCCCCCATCTGCAAAAAACTCCACAGAAGCCACATCAACATAAACGATAAGATCCATCTTTTTGCCACTTCCAATTCTCGGTGCCGTATGCAGTTTTTTAAATTCCGGGTTGAAACTGACGTCTCCGGATTTGGAGCGGTCTATGAAATAGCTATTGGTCTTTTCATTATAACCAAAGATCAGTTTATCGCCCAGTTCATTTTCTAAAGAAAGCGCAAAGTCTTTCAACTGATCTGCCTGGAGTTCCAGTTTAAATGGACTTTTCAAAGGATTCCCTTGTACAAGTTTAAGCCTGTTTTTAACCTGAATATTAGATTGAGACACTGACTTCAAAGCAATGTTATTCAATTCTTTAACCGGAATAGTTTTCAATAACACTTCTCCATTTGCTTTTTCCAGCTTCAGCTCTCTTGGTAAAGTAGCAGCTCCTCTCCAGCTTGGCGTAGGCACTTCATTGGCATAAGTCCAGTTATTCATCCACCCCATAAAGATCTTTCGCCCTCCTGTATTTGACCAGGTAATTCCAGCATAGTCATCTGTGCCATAATCCAGCCACCTGGTCTTATTGTCTCCAGGCGTAAAATGTTTTCCATCAAAATCACCTATAAAATACTGTCCTCCCGAGCCGCCATTCGGTGCACCAGGGTTAATGTTCACAATTAGTACCCAATAGGTTTTGCCTTCTAATTTTAGAGGAAACAAGTCCGGGCATTCCCATACCCCACCAAGTCCACCCTCATGAGCTCCGAACTCACTTTCTTTCGTCCACTCTTTTAAATTTGGAGAAGCATAAAAAGTGATCCGGACTTTCGTCGCCAGGGTCATGATCCATTTTTTGCCCACTTCATACCACATTACCTTAGGATCCCTGAAATCCACAATACCGGGATTACGCAATACTGGATTTCCATCATATTTTGTCCAGCTGTTTCCTTCGTCCAAACTGTAAGCCAGGCTTTGGTTCTGAAAGTCATTCCTCCCAGCCTTTTCTCCTTTAGGGTCATGGTGGGTAAAAATGGCCACCAGAGGCACCTTACCATCTTTACCAAATCCCGAAGTATTTTTTTCATCCACTACAGCGCTGCCAGAAAAAATATAGCCTAAGCTGTCTGGATACAACGATATAGGCAGGTGTTTCCAATGAACCAGATCTGTGCTGGTGGCATGCCCCCAATGCATGGGACCCCATTTGTTTCCTCCGGGAAAGTGCTGGTAGAACAGATGATATTTCCCTTTGTAGTACACCATTCCATTCGGATCATTCATCCAGTGGGTCTGGGGTGTAAAATGAATTTGCGGACGGTATTTCTCCCTTTCTTTTTGAACTGACTGCCCCTGAACATGATAACTCAACAGGATCCCTAACAGAACAGGTGTAATTATTTTATTTCCTATACTCATTTGTCCATATTTAATACGTTCAACTTGATAAATTTAGCTCCTGCTCCAAATACAGAAACACCGGTAGCATCCTGGTCCGGATAGATCAGGGAAGTAAACACCTTTTCTCCATCAACAGCAAATATCTCCAGGGAAGATTTGTCTACCATGATTTGAAGTTTTAAATCACCTGATGATTTTAAAGAAATGGTTTGCAACAAATTACCATCTGGCTTCCTACCCTTTTCACTACGTGTAAAATCAACATACAACTCTTGATTAGTCGCATCATAACCAACGATGATTTCCTTGAAGCATCTGCATTCTGTACAATTTTAAAACCTGCTTTACTGGCTTCGCCCATTGAAAATTCTGCATCAATCCAATAGGCATTTCCCTTACCGGCTTCAGGCAACGAACGATCCTGACTTCCAATAACGATATTGGATAAAACCTGTTGTTTATTGATATATTTTGCTTTTACTGCCTTACTGAACACGGCAGAGGGCTGCTGAAATAACCTCAATCCTTCGCTGGTTGTTTTTAAAGAAAGATCTCTGGGAACAGACATTTGTCCTTTCCAGGGGGAAGTTTCCTGTTCTGCGGGCATTAGCCAGCCAACCAAAGTATTTAGCCCTTTATCCATTCTCCATGGAATAGCCGCATAAAAGGCATCTCCATATTCTACGGTAAGTATCTTTTCAGGATCGTCATTTTTAAAGGTTTTTCCATCAAAATCACCTACAAAATACTGTATAAAAGGCCCTTTGTCTCCGCCAGAAGAGACCATCAGTACCCATTTTATATTGGAAGGGTTTCCATCAACCGCCAAAGGCACCAACGACGGGCATTCCCAATCGTGCTTCTTATAACCTGAGGGACCAAAATCGCTCAATAAAGACCAGTCTTTTAAATCTTTAGACCCATAAAACTTAACCATAAAATCATCTGGAACTGCAACACTCATCACCCATTGCTGGCTTGGTTGGTGCCAGAATACATTAGGGTCCCTGAAGTTTTTCCGGTGCAGGTCGATGACCGGATTTTTGGCGTAAGGGGTAAAACTCAGCCCACCATCATTGCTGTAAGCAATAAACTGCGATTCCTTTTTTTGAGTTGGCTGATCCGCTGTGTAGACAGCAACCAACGGGGCCTTTCCATTTTTACCAAAACCACTGGTATTTTTAGTATCCAGTACTGCCGAACCAGAAAAGATCCAGATTGTGGTATCTTTACTCATCACTTCTGGAATGGCCACTGGTAAATGCTTCCAGTTCAGCAGATCTCTGCTGGTGGCATGTCCCCAGCTCATATGCCCCCATTTATTTTCAAAAGGATTATGCTGATAATACAGATGGTATTCCCCGTTCAGAAAAATAAGGCCGTTGGGATCATTGATCCAGTTTTTAGCTGCTGTAAAATGATACAACGGCCTCCATTGAGGTGTACCAGTGCGTTGACCAAAGGCGGTCAAAGCACTGAAAAACAACAATATTAAAGATAATTTATGTTTCATATCAATTTGATTTTAAATCTACCAGCCTGTATTTTGTTTATATAATCCTTTACTGAAATTGATCTGGTTCAGCGGGATGGGCAAATATTCATCGCGGTTCTTTTTGAACGCCGCATCCAGGAGATGTGGCTTCCTGGTTTTTTCAACTGCAAAATAGCCATTCATATACTCTGCTGCAATACCCCAGCGTACCAGATCAAAGAAACGATAGCCTTCCATTGCAAATTCCAGGCGGCGTTCAAACCTTAAAGCCTGACGGGCAAAATCAACAGTCCAGGTACAGTTTACCCCAGGTTTATACGTATCTATCTTATAATTAGAGATGGTATTGCCATTGGCCTGTTTAAGTAAAGATTCACTGTTTATGGCCCGCTGGCGAACCTGATTAATCAGCGGCAAAGCTTCTTGCGCCCTGCCCAACTCAATCAATGCCTCAGCCTTAAATAAAAGTACATCTGCATAACGGATAATAGCCCAGTTCTTTCCGCTCGACATAAATGGAGGGAATTTTTTAAACGCCGGATCATCCGGCAAAACAGTCTCTTTCATACTCAGGTGTGGACCATAAATCTGAGGTGCACGTGCCCAGGAAGTTTGAAAGATAAAACTTGCTCTATATTTGTAAGGATGCCCTGGGGTAGCGACTGTATGGTCGATGCGCGGATCAAAAGAATTACTTTGATAGTCTCCTGCAGGTTCAACATCCTTATTGTTGTAGGTTGTTGGCATTGGTAATCCATTATCATCTGTTTTAAAGGCATTGATCAGGTTATTGCTGGGTACATGGAAACCGCAGCAACCGTATTCCTGATTCATTGGATAGTTCAGCTCATGACCAAAATCCTCCCTTCCCTGTGGCGTGCCATCATTGATAGAATATTGAATTGCAAAAACAGATTCTTTGCCATTCTCAAACTGAGATAAAAAGTTATTGGCAAAATCGGCACTTAAAGCATAGGAGCCAGAGGCAATAACCTCATCGCACAGGCTATTCACCTGGGTTAATTTGGCCTGATCGATAGAAGTTACATTATTGCTTTCATCCTGGATATAGGCATGGTATAAAAGCACTTTGGCAAGATAGGATTTAGCCGCAAACTTGTTTGCCCTTCCAATTTCTGGTTGTATAGCCGGCAGATTTGCCGCAGCGAAACTGAAATCATCTTCTATTTTTGTCCACAAGGCGTTATCGCTCAGTGCCCGGTTGGAAATGGTCGCATAACTCTCTTTAGGAAGGGTTTCGTCAATATAAGGCACATATTTAAACAGGATCTTTAAAAGGAAATAAAAATGTCCCCTTAAAAACTTCAATTCACCTTGTCTGATGGTTTTGTTAGGAAAATCAGTTGCAGAGATGGCATTTACACGGGCCAGGGCATCATTTACCCTTCCTATGCCTACGTATAAACGAAACCAAAGCGCATCTGTAGGTCCGTAGTCTACCCGGTTTAGTGAAAAAGTTTCATAACCATGAAATTCACTAACGTCTCCCGGTCCATCACCTCCTTTATAAGCATCGCCGCTACGGATACTGCCATAAGGCCACATACTGCTGTAAGGAGTCATATATTCATCATTGCCTAAAGCAGAATAAGCAGCAATGACCATTTTATCTACATTGGCAGGTGTATTCAAATCGCTGCTTGCCGCTGTGCCCTGCGGATTTGTATCTAAGGCCTTTTTGCAGGACATTAAACACACACACATTAGAACTGCTATATATATTTTGTTATTCATGTCTGTAAGAATTAAAATGAAACATTAATACCCATGGTTCCGATCACCGGGATTGGATAAACATTGGAGGGATTTTCCGGATCTGTTGCTGTGTAAGATTTACTCTTGATAGTCAACAGGTTACTGGCTTGAATATACACCCGCGCAGTTTTGATATGCAGACTGCTTAAGGCATCTTTCAGGTTATAACCCAACTGTATATTCCGTAGCTTCAAATAAGATCCGTTTTCTATAAAATAAGTAGAACTCCTGCCTTCATTATTGCGGTCTACAGTGGTTAAAGCTGGGATAGTTGAATTTGTATTTTGCGGTGTCCAGGCATCTAATGTTCTTGTTCCCCAGTTGGCGCCCGGTGCAATAGAAGCAAAATCAGTTAGTCCTTTATAGGTATTATACTCCTTTACACCCTGCACACCCTGGAAAAAGAACACCAGGTCAAACCGCTTGTAACTGATGCTGGCATTCAAACCATAGGTAAAATTTGGATCTGTTGTTCCGATAAACTGCTGATCCTTGCTATCAATAACACCGTCGCCGTTCAAATCCTTATACCGGATACGGCCAAGACCCTTACCGGGCTGAACGGCTGAATTGTCGACCTCATTTTGAGAAGTGAACAAGCCATCAGCTACATAGCCGTAAATAGAGGTCACAGATCTACCTAAAATGGTCTGATCTGTACCATTGCCCGGGTAAGATGCAATCGCATCTGGCGGTAAGCTGGTGATCTTGCTTCTGTAAGCGGCAATATTGCCTGTTAATGTAAAGGATAGATCTTGCGAAACTCTTCCACTATAGTTTAACAGGAACTCAAAACCCGTATTTCTTACAGAGGCAGCGTTGATGGTACGGTTACCGGCTTCGCCTAAAACTGCCAAATAAGCCGGCGTAAGCAGGATATCTTTGGTGTTCTTAACAAAGTAATCTGCAGATCCGGTAATGGTGTTGTTGAACAAACCAAAGTCCAGACCGAAGTTGGATTGGGAAGTCGTTTCCCATTTCAGATTATCGTTCCCTTGCTGTATCTGGGTAAATCCTGAAGGCAACTGGCCTGTTCCCGCCCCACCAATATCGTAGGCAGAACCTGTTTCATAGCCAAAAACGTGGTTAACACCATAAATTGCAGAATACAGCGTATAAGGAGCATAATATGGACTGGCCTGATTACCGGTTTGTCCATAAGAAAATCTCAGTTTCAGATCAGAAATGGCGTGAATATTATCTTTAATAAAACCTTCTTCACTTAAACGCCATCCCAAAGAAACTGCAGGAAAGACCCCATATCTTTGGTTCGCTCCAAACCTGGAAGATCCGTCCCGCCTTACGGTAACGGAGGCCAGGTACTTATCATCATAGGAATAATTGGCTTTGCCAAAGAAAGAAAGCAATGCATAGGTTGCACCAGAGCCACCGTTATCGATATTGGTTGATCCTGAGCTGAGGTAGGCATAGTCTATGTTTTCCAAACCAACACCTTGTCTGGTACCATAAAAGCTCTGGTTGATATATTTCACCTGTTCCTGGCCAGCCAGTACATCAAGCTTGCTTTTTCCCTTGTTCAGATTATAGGTTAATGTATTCGTAAATATCCAGTTGCCCTCGTAATTTGCGTTCTGGTTTACCAGATTGGTTGGATCGGACAGGAAACCCGACACATAGGATTTTCTTAAAGTACGGGCATAGTTGCCATTGTAATCTGCAGAGATACTGGTGCGAAAGTTCAGGCCTTTAACGATATTGACTTCTGCATAAGCATTTCCCAATATTCTTCCGAAATTGCTTTTGTTCTGTTTATTGTCTTCTATTAGTCTTACCGGATTCTGTCTGTCGGCCATTCCTGGTGCCGGGCCTCCCCATCCTATTCCATCTACAGTATGAATTGGAACGGCAGGTTCTTCAATTTGAGCAAGTGAAGTCACATCGCCTGTTGGGATCAGTACATCCTTCATATAGGTCCCCGTAAATGTTTCGCCTATTTTTAAGCGTTTGTTGAAAAAGCTGTATTCAGAATTAAAACGGGCTGTAATTTTCTGGTCATGCGTTTCTTTGATCACGCCTTTGTTGTCATAATAACTTACGGAAAAGAGTGAATTCCCCTTTTCATTTCCATTTGCCATAGACAGGTTGTAAGATTGGATCACCGAAGTTTGACCGATCTCATTGAACCAATTGGTATTGGCTGGCATCATGGTTTTGGCCGCATCCAGATACTCTGGAAGGATGACCTGGTTCAACACAGGATTGCTGAAGTCATTGTTCCATTTGTACTGATAAGTTTGATTGGTATTGGGATCCAATTTATCGTTCACAGCAGCTTGCCAGTAAGCTCTGCCGCGTTCTTCCGTATTTAAAGTTTTCAGTTTTGAGGTATAGAACTGAAGGGAAACGGAAGCATCGAAATTGATATTGCTATACCCTGCTTTGGCCTTTTTAGTGGTTACAATGATGACGCCGGCAGCAGCCCGGGAACCATAAATAGAAGCAGAAGCCGCATCTTTTAAGATCTGTATGGATTCAATATCACTTTGATTAATCTCCTGCAAACCGCGCTGGGTCTGTACCCCGTCAATAATATACAAGGGATCGTTACCAGGCAGGCCAGGCAAAGGAAGCGTCGTATTTCCCCGCACCCTAACAGCTGCTGCGCCATTTGGAGAACCATCTGCCGTGATAAATAAACCAGGAACCCTTCCTTGTAAGGCTTTGATCGGGTTCCCAACCGGGATGTCTTTGATTTCGTTTACATTGACCACTGCAACAGCCCCGGTAATGTCCTTTTTACGCTCCTTCTGATAGCCTGTTACCACCACTTCGTTCAGATTGGTTGCGGCTACATCCAGCTGCACATTCACTGTATTGTCCTTCCCTACGGTTACAGAAACGGTTTGGGCGCCCATATAAATAAATTTAAGGACCTGGCCACTTTGCCCGGGGATAGAAAATTTACCCCTGGCATCTGTTATTACGGTCTTATCTGTTCCTACCAGACTTACTGTAACACCTTCCAGTGGATTGGAAGATTTATCGGTTACGTTACCGGTTAACATACGGATTTGCGCAAACCCCTGCAAGGTTACTGCCAGTAAAAGGCAGCAAAATAGTATTGTTCGTTTCATACAATTTGGTTTTTGGTTATATATTGGTTAAATGCTTTTTTCTTCCATGCCTAACTTTCGCTTCCAGATAAACCTGTCCAGATCAAATTTGGAATACGCCGGGCAGGCACCGGATTGCGCAGTGATAAATGCGCCCATTGCAACCGCATAATCCAGGGTTACTTCAACGGGTTGCTCTCCAAGCTTCATGGCCAGAAAGGCTGCCAGAAAGGAATCTCCACTTCCTACGGTATCTGCTACGCGAATGCTATAGGCTGGGTAATCGTATCGGAAGGAGGCCGTATAATAAGTTGCACCATTACTTCCCTTGGTAATGAGTACTTCTCTAATATTGAACTTATTAAACAGCATATCTACCGCCTCCTGTTCTGTATTGCAGGAGGCATCATACCAACCTGCGATCATCATCAGTTCAGCTATATTCACTTTAACCAGGTGCGATCGGTGCAATAATGCAGCAATCAGTTCCTGGGAGTAATAAGGCTCACGGATATTTACATCAAATACATTGTAAGCGGTATACTCAAGCATTCTGAATAAGGCCTCCTGACTATCGCTATTTCTGGAACCCAGGCTTCCAAATATAAAAGCGTCGGCGCGGAGCAGTAGCGTTTCATATTCCGGTTGCCAGCTGATAAAATCCCAGGCCGCCGGATAGACAATATCATAAGACACTTCATGATTCTCCTTAATTGAAGCCACCACCTCACTGGTTTTATGCAGGTTATCTTCCTGTATATAATCTACCGGCAAACCAATACTTTGCACAAAAGCCCTCAGCTCCTTTCCTGAAGCATCGTAACCTACTCTGCTGATCATATAACTATGCAGGCCGAGTTTACGTAAATGGTAAGCCACGTTCATTGGTGCACCTCCCGGCTTTTTTCCTGTTGGCAGCATATCCCAAAGGATTTCGCCAAAACATACGGTTGTTTTTGTTGTGGATCTAGTCTTCATATTTGTTCATTTAGTGCATGACCAGGGTGGTTTCAATTTGTTCCAGGGAACGTCCTTTGGTTTCCGGCATCAGACGCCAGACAAAAATGAGCTGAAGCACCATCATACTGGCAAAAAAGAAGAAAGTGTTTGCCCCTCCAAAGGTTTCGGCCAGATATGGAAAGCAGAAAGCTATAATTGCCGCCATTACCCAGTGGATTGAACTTCCCAGTGTCTGGCCTTTCGCCCTCACCTGATTAGGAAAGATCTCGGAAATAAATACCCAGATCACAGCGCCTTGCGAGAAGGCGAAGAAGGCGATAAAGAGCATCATATAAGCCGGAATAGCAAAACCACTCATATTGCCGGAATAGAACGTATAGCCCACAAGGAACAAGGACACAATCAAACCTACAGATCCAATAAGCATGAGTACTTTTCGGCCTACTTTATCTATAAAATTAATGGCAATCAGTGTAAATATAAAATTGATGAGCCCAATGCCAACAGTAGATAACAAGGAAGAATGTGCGCCCAGCCCTGCCATTTCAAATATTCTTGGCGCATAATAAATAATCGCATTGATACCAGAAACCTGGTTAAAGAAAGCAAACAGCATGGCCAGTATTACAGGTCTCTTATACTGGGCCGAAAATAACTTTTCTTTTTGACCAGAAGAACCGGAGCGCGCTGCACCTGAATTTTGAATCGATTTCAGCTCTTGTTCGCAATTAAGTGGATTGATGATCCGAAGAATCTCCAACGCCTTTTCTGTTGCTCCTTTTTTCAGGATTAACCATCTTGGGCTCTCTGGAATAAATTTGATCAGAACCAGGAATAAAAATGAGGGAAAGGCTTGTACGCCCAGCATCCACCGCCAGGAAGTTTCTCCTCCCTGACTAATCAGGTAATTCGATAAATAAGAGATCAGGATACCGAGTACAACATTGAACTGGAACAGACCAACCAGCCTGCCACGCCGGTCTGCCGGTGAAACTTCGGAGATATAGATTGGCGCAGTTACAGAAGAAATTCCTACCCCCAAGCCTCCTAAAAGTCTGAAAACTAGAAACACATACCAATTATCTGCCAGAGCTGTGCCAATTGAAGACAACAGATAGGCAATAGCAACAAAATAAAGCGTGTTTTTTCTTCCAAAATAATCTGAGGGACGTGACCCCACAAGAGATCCAATGACGGTCCCGATTAATGCGATAGAAATGGTTAGCCCATGTTCAAAAACAGAAAGATGCCAGAATTCCTGGATTGATTTCTCTGCTCCGGAAATAACTGCAGTATCGAAGCCAAATAAAAAGCCGCCTAGGGCAACGACCATGGACCAGGCCAGGACGGAATGTTTTTTCATATGTGGGTTTATATATTGGTTAACGTTTGCAAAGTAGGTCAAATGGCTGTTAAGGGATACTGATATTGTTTCAAATGCATTAAAATTTGAACAAAAACACAAACCACTGTATTACAATCGTTTATTTTTAAATCACTACCCTCTCAACCAGGAAATCTTCAATTTTAAAACCCGAAATGTATAATTTTGATACACAATAGCACCTGGTAAACTTCTCCCGGACACTGCCAGATTTAAGGCTAAACTTTAATTTTTTATATCTTTAAGCATAGTGTCTAATAAATATGCCTTCAAGTCTTAATTTAAAACTGATCTTGTTATTTCTTTGCAGCGGAATGCTATTGGCTTGCGGGCAGAAGAAACAGCCCACAGAATACACTATTGGTGTTTCGCAATGTGTGGGGTCCGATCTGTGGCGCAGGACCATGCTAGAAGAAATCAAAATGGAACTCTCTCTGCATCCCAATGCCAAACTGATCTACACAGATGCAGACAACAGTAGTAAAAAGCAAATAGAACAGGTTAAACACATGCTGGAACAAGGAATTGATCTGTTGATCATTTCTCCTAACGAAGCCAAACCCCTGACCCCTATTGTAGAACAAACCTATAATAAAGGAATACCCGTAATTATTATTGACAGAAAGACTTCCTCTGGTTCTTACACAGCCTATGTAGGGGCCGACAATTACCAGATCGGTAAAATGGCGGGTGAATATGCCGGGATGATGCTGAAG
>NZ_QAIL01000430.1:26253-28549 GCF_003061025.1 Pedobacter sp. HMWF019
TCCTGGAGATTATGGGACTACCCGGCTCTTCTCCTACTATTGAAAGACAAAAAGGCTTTGCTGATGGCCTTAAAAAATTTCCTGATGTACACATCCGGACGGAAATTTACGGGGATTGGCTTAAGGAAAATGCAGAAAAACAACTGCTCAAAGCAAAAGCTTCACTCCAGCAGACCGACGCTATATTTGCACACAATGACATGATGGCTTCTGGTGCGAGACGTATCGTAAACCAGCTTAAGTTAGACCATCACATCAAAATCATCGGCATTGATGCGCTTCCAGGAACAGGAGGTGGATTGGAAATGGTAGCCAATCGGGTATTGGATGCCAGTATGCTTTATGCAACGGGTGGAAAAGAGGCCGTTCAAACAGCTTTTAAGATCCTGAACAAAGAAGAATTTTCAAAAGAAAACCTCCTTCAATCGCTGGTTATCGACTCAGCAAATGTTCAACTGATGAAATTGCAATGGAGCAAGATCAGCAGCCAGCAGAAAGATATTGAGCGCCAACAGATGCTGCTCGAAGAGCAGAAAGCTCTGTTTAACAATCAGCAGACCGTATTGAATATTACGGTGATTACTCTTGTTTTGGCTGTAGTTTTTGGAGGACTTGCTTTTTATTCCTTGCTGGAGAATAGAAAAATCAACAAAAGTCTGGAAGCCAATAACCAGGAAATCCTGAGACAAAGGAATCAGCTGATCGAAATGTCGGCTAAGGCGGAAATGGCTACAGAAGCGAAGCTCAATTTCTTCACCAATATGTCGCACGAGTTCCGAACGCCTCTTACCCTGATTCTTTCCCCACTGGAGGACTTGCTTCAAAATGAAAAAATAAAGACCACCGCGGGCCGAAACCTCAAACTCATCCATAAAAATGTATTCAGACTGCTGAGGTTAATTAACCAGCTGATTGAATACCGCAAGATTGAGCATGACAAAATGCGGATCAGCGCCTCCAGAAACAACTTAATAGAATTTATTCAGGAAATTCTGGAAAGCTTTCAGCACAATGCAAAAAAATACAATATAGACCTTCGACTGGTTACAAAAGAACAGCAACTGATGGTTTGGTTTGATGCCAATATGCTAGACAAAGTGATCTTTAACCTTCTTTCCAATGCTTTAAAATTTACCAACGCAAATGGAACCATTCATATTTTTGTACGTAAGGAAGAAGACTATATTTATGTTGATGTAAAAGACAATGGCAGTGGAATGTCGCCAGAAGAAACGGACCATGTATTTGAGCGTTTTTATCAAAGTGGCGTTCATGCGGCCAAAGGCTCCGGCCTTGGCCTGGCCTTATCCAAGGAATTAATGTTACTGCATTATGGCGATATCAATGTGCAAAGTGAAAAATGGCGGGGCACTACATTTTCACTTAAACTTCCTGCAGGCGATGGACATTTTAAAGAAGAAGAAAAAAAGAAAGAAAGCCTGGATAAAGAGGAACTCTATGAGCAGGCTAAAATCTACACGACAGATCTGGACGAACCTGCAGAGACACAGCCTATTGATGCCTTTCATACCATAAAAGAACAGTCTGTGCTCCTGATCGAAGACAATCCTGATCTACTGAACTATCTGAGCCATAAGTTTGCTGGTCAATATGAGGTTTTTACTGCCAATACAGGCACCAGCGGCATCACTTCAGCCTACGAACAGGTACCTGATTTGATCATTTCAGATGTCGTACTGCCTGGAATGACGGGCACCGAACTCACCAACAAACTGAAATCTGACATCAGGACTTCGCATATTCCTATTATTTTGTTAACAGCTAAAGGGAGTGTAGAACAACAAATTCAAGGAATGGAAAGTATGGCAGATACCTATATTGTAAAGCCATTTAATTTTGATTACCTTCTGGCCAGCGTAACCAATCTGCTCAAAAACAGAAACCTGCTCAAAGCGCATTACAGCAGCGACATCAGCTCTTCCTCAAAAATTCCCGTTTCTAAAGCATTGGATAAGAAATTTTTAAATGATTTTGCTGGCATTGTGGAGCAGAACCTTGGAAACGAAAATTTTAGCGTAGACGACCTGGCCAGAGAAGTTGGTATTTCAAGGGTACAATTATACAGAAAGGTAAAGGCCTTACTTGATTGCAGCATTACCGATTATATCCTGAACCGGAGATTAAAAAAGGCCAGTTATCTGCTGATCAACGAAAATTACTCTATTTCTGAGATTACTTATATGGTCGGTTTTTCTACACCAAATTATTTTGCAACAGTATTTAAAACCAAATATGGTTGTACACCAAGCGATTACAAGAAGAACAGCCAATAAAC